>JBEIMN010000067.1:0-10299 GCA_040378705.1 Acidobacteriota bacterium | reverse complement strand
TGGGTGAGCAATGATGCGGAGGTTGAAGAACTGCCGCCCATCGTCATCGGGAGGTGGAAGCGGGAGTGGTGGTGGAAGGAGAATAGTGATGAGTTCCGAAATACCGGATTTACCATTGGCGATCGAATTCCGAGATGTCTCAATCGAATTTGACGGCTTACCAGTGCTGCAGTCGATCAGTTTTCAGCTTGAGCAGGGGGACATGCTCTGCGTCACGGGTGATTCACGCGCAGGTAAATCGGTACTGTTGCGACTGGCGATCGGTTTTTTGCAACCTGACCGTGGAGAAGTTTTAATTGATGGAAATAGTCTGGCCGAAATGACAGAGGTCGAACTCCTGTCACTTCGCCGGGAACGAATGGGGATGGTTTTTCAGGAGAATGCGCTCTTCACCGGACAGTCGGTCTTCGATAATGCAGCATACCGTCTGACAGAGCGTGACTGGCCGGATGAGAAAGTCGAGGCGGCGGTGCTCGAGGTTCTGACCTTCGTTGGCTTGCAGGACGATCAGGAGAAGCAGGCCGAGGAGCTCTCCGGAGGAATGAAGCGGCGTCTCGAGTTTGCACGCGCCCTGATCGGGTGGCCATCGATCATGCTGTTTGATGAACCGACGTCTGGTCTCGACCCGATAAATGCCCGACAGGTTCTCGACCTGATCGTCCGAGCGCGCGATCTGCATCAGATTGCCTCGCTCTTTGTCACTAAATCGATGCACGAGATTCCATATCTGGCAACTCATCAGGCCACGCGCGATGAACGTGGAGAGGTTCGGATCGAGTGTGTCGAGAAGGTCGACCGCCTTCGCGTCATGGTTCTCGAAGAGGGACGGGTCGCCTTTTTTGGAACTACAGGCGATTTTCAGCAGAGTATGTTGCCGGCGGTGCGCCACCTGCTTCGCCCGGTCAGCCAGCCCGATAATCTGCATTTCGAGTGCAGCGATCCCTGGCGCCATACCAGGGAGAGGGTGGACGAGGCAGGGAATTGACCACTTTCGGTGAGAGATGGTTGTAGTGACCCGATTACTTGGCCCAATCACTTAATTGGTTACAAAAGACCCGCACCGCTTTTTAGGTGATCAAAATGAATCTGACGACGCTCTTCAGCCATCTGGGAATTGCGCTTGGGCTTGGCCTGCTGGTTGGTCTGCAGCGAGAATCGGTTGCCTCGCGGCTGGCCGGTCTGCGCACCTTCCCGCTAATCACGCTTCTTGGAGCGGTGAGTGGAATGCTCGCCCAATCCGCTGGTCCGTGGGTACTGGCGGCAGGAGTGCTTGCGCTGGCCATCGTCATCTTTTCGGGTAAGGAGACGGATACTCGAAGTGGCCACATCGATCCAGGATTGACCACGGAGATCGCCATTCTGCTGATGTACGGCGTTGGCGCCCTGCTGATCCTCGGTCCACCCGAGATTGCGATCGCGATTGGCGGGATTACCGCTGTCCTGCTTCACTTCAAGGGTGAGTTGCAGACGGCGGTCTCACGACTCACCGCGCGGGACATGCGCGTCATCATGCAGTTTGCACTCATCTCGCTGGTCATTCTTCCGGTGCTTCCTGACCGAACCTATGGTCCATACCAGGTCATCAACCCGCGTAATATCTGGTTGATGGTCGTCCTGATCGTGGGTATCGGGCTGAGTGGCTATATCGCCTACAAATTTTTTGGAGAGAAGACAGGCCTGCTTCTCAGTGGACTGCTCGGGGGAATGGTTTCGAGTACGGCGACGACCGTCAGCTTTTCACGCCAGTCAAAGCTTTCGAAATCGGACTGCCGGACGGCCACGATCGTTATCCTGCTCGCCTCGACGGTTGTCTATGTCAGGGTCATGCTCGAGATGGCGGCCGTTGCGCCATCGCTGTTGCGGGTTGCCGCCGGGCCGATCACCGTTCTGCTTCTGATCGGGTTGGCGGCCGTCGCGATCTTCTCGAGGTGGAGTCAGAAAGCTGGAGAGAAGCTTCCGGAACCGACGAACCCATCGGAGCTCAAATCGGCACTCTTCTTTGCCCTCCTCTACGGCTTTGTTCTGTTCATGGTGGCGTTGACCACCGATAAGTTCGGACAATTCGGTAATCGAGGGCTCTACCTCGTTGCTTTCATCTCCGGTCTGACCGATGTCGACGCGATTACACTCTCGACGGCGCAGCTGGTTCGGCTCGATCGATTGCCGGTAAGTGAGGCGTGGCGGATGGTCGTCGCCGCCGTCCTTTCCAACCTCTTCTTTAAGCTCGGAACTGTCCTCTTTCTTGGGGCGCGCCTGCTCAAGGTGCAACTCAGCATCATTCTGACGATGACGATCATCGTCGGACTACTGCTGCTTAAGTTCTGGCCGGCCTGATCCCGACTTCAGTTTTCGGATTCGTCCAAACATCTTGACAACTTCAACGATCACGATCGGAATGAAGATCGAACCGAGAACGACTGCGAGGTCGATCAACTCAATTCTTACCGTCTGCAGAACACTCGCCAGAGGGCGAAGGTAGATTGCCGTGATCTGGAGTCCGAGGACCATCAGTATCGAGAGCCAGAGGTATCGATTGCGGAAGATTCCGTCAAAGGCGGATCGGGTTCGCGACCGACAATTGAAGAGATGGCCGATCTGAACCCCAATCAAAGTGAAGAGGGCGATGGTCCGTGCATGCTCGCCCGGGCCATATGTTCTGAGCGCCCAGTCATAAATCGCCAGACAGATGAGCGCGAGCATTGCACCCTGCCAGAAAATCAGGACGAAGAAGCGGCTGGAGAGCATCGACTCTCGGGCTGATCGCGGCGGATTCTTCATGATATCCGGCGATGGTGGCTCGACTGCCAGTGCGAGGGCAGGGAAGATGTCTGTCAGAAGATTGACCCAGAGAATCTGCAATGGCAGCAGCGGAAGCGGCCAGCCGATAAGGATCGATGCGAAGATGAAGATCACCTCGGCCAGATTTTCGGAGAGCATGAGCTGAACGAACTTGATGATGTTGGCATAGATCGTTCGACCGCCCTCGACTGCCCGGATAATGGTGGCGAAGTTGTCGTCGGTAAGAACGATGTCGGCGGCCTCCTTCGCCGTCTCGGTTCCACGCTGGCCCATGGCGACACCGATGTCGGCACGCTTGAGCGCCGGTGCGTCGTTTACCCCATCACCGGTGACGGCTACTACTTCACCAGATTGCTGTAGTGCTTCGACGATCCGCAGTTTATCCTCCGGCGAGACTCGCGCGAATACCTGCACCGATCCGGCAAGCCGGGCGAGATCATCGCCGGTAACGTTCTGCAGATCACGTGCGTGGCGCGCCTCCAACCGGCCATTCTCTTCGATGCCAAGTTCACGTGCGATCGCACGCGCGGTGTTGATCTGGTCGCCGGTCAGCATGACGACACGGATTCCGGCGGCATAGGCATCCCTGATCGCCGCCGCCGCCTCGCGACGCGGTGGGTCGAGCAATCCGACCATTCCCAGAAATGTATAACCGGTTTCAAGATCACTGATCACGTCAGCAGATCGTTTTTCAGCCAGTGCCAGTACCCGCAGCGCCCCCGCCGCCATCTCGTCGTTTTCGACGAGCAGCTCTTGCCTGGTCGACTCGCTCAGCGGCAGATCCGCTGCCGCTTCAATTCCTGTTCTGTTTCCAGCCGCCTTCGAGCACATTGCAAGCACCACTGACGGCGCTCCCTTGAGGCAGGCACGGTAGTCACCGGCGACACTTCTGTGAACCGTGATCATCCGCCGCGTTGTGGTGTCGAATGGTTCTTCCACTATTTTTTTGTTGCTGGCGCGCAGTGCGGCGATGTCGATCCCTCTTTGTCGCGCCACCTCGAGCAATGCCGTCTCCGTCGGATCACCGATCCACTCTGAAGGCGATCCCGAACCGGCTCCCGCAGGGCGAGGCACCGAACCTGAAGATATCGAGGCTTCATTGCAGAGGACCCCAGTCTCGACCACACTCTGCAGCAGCGGATCCGGCGCAACCACTCGCATCGCTTCAGAATTGTCGCCGCTGATGACTCGCCCGTCCGCCAGTCGGTATTCGCGGACGACCATCCGGTTTTCAGTCAGGGTGCCAGTCTTGTCAGTGCAGATGACCGTCGCGCTTCCAAGCGTCTCGACTGCCGGTAAATGGCGCACGATCGCGTTTGCACGGGCCATTCGCAGGACTCCAAGCGCGAGGATCAGCGTTGTCACTGCCGGCAGCCCCTCCGGTACCGCTGCCACCGCCAGGCTGATCCCAGTTTCGAGCATCAGCAGCAGGCTCTCTCCACGCCACCAGCCCGTAAAGACTACGGTTACACCGATTCCAAGTACCAGGTAGACGAGGTTTCGTCCCAGTTCGTCAAGCCTCACCTTGAGCGGCGTTGCTTCATCAGTAGTCTCGGCGACGAGCTTTCCGATCCTTCCCAGCTCCGTCTCCATTCCCGTTGCGGTGACAATTCCAATCGCGCGACCCGCCGCGACGGCGGTTCCCAGATAGAGCATCGAATGACGCTCCGCCAGCAGTGACTCAGCCGATACTGCGGTGACGGACTTCGATACCGCGCGGCTCTCCCCGGTCAGCGCGGACTCTTCCATGCGCAGGCTGATCGCCTCGACCACCCGTAAATCGGCTGGTATGCGGTCGCCCGGATTGAGTACCACGATGTCACCAGCCACCAGCTCCTCTGCGTCGATCGCCTGCTCGCTTCCTTCACGCCTCACCCGGGCGACCGATTTCGCCTGCCTTCGCAATGCTTCCAACGCTCGTCCAGCCTGCCACTCTGTCAGAAAGCCGACCAGCGAGTTGATCATCAATACCGCCAGAATGGCCAGGCTCTCGACTCTTCCGCCAGTCACCCAGGCGATGAACGCCGCTACCCCGAGCAGCCCAACCACCAGACTCGAAAACTGCGCCAGAAAGATTCGCCACGCTGGACGTCCCTGTACCGTCTCCATCCGATTCCAACCGTGAAGCTCACGTCTTCGTGCGACTTCCTGGCCTGTCAGTCCGCTGTCCACCACGACTCCAAGCCTCATTACCACAATCTCTGAATCGAGCAGATGTGCGTCACGCGCCAGTTCTTTTAAGCTTTCGGTTTTCATATTTTAACGGTGGCACTTTTTCCGCTCTGAGGCAAGATCGAACCGGCTCAATCTCTCGCAGAGTTTCTACTCGATTTTGCCCGATGTCTGTGTTCTGACGACGTGCAGGAATTTTTTCAGATTGTGGAAGAAAAAAATGAAGGAGGGGGAATTACCTGGATATTGTCACGTCTATATTAAGTAACCGAGATAATTACAGGGAAAAGGTTCTTTAACCGCTTCCGGGTAGTTATCGCTGATGGTCCACATGGCTGGTGAATCCTGGGGGCAGGCTTTCACCAGCCTCTCCCCGGCCGAAGGGCCGGCCCGAATTGCCCGAATTGCCCGAATTGCCCGTATTGAAGGAGTACCCGATTCGGTGGAGTTATGAGCAGTGACAGGCAAGCAGTGACAGGCAAAAACGAGAAATGTGGATCCGTTATTTTAATCAGATATTGAATGGTGCGGGGTCTGCCATTTTTTCAGCAGAGTATTTCCGCATCAGACAGACGGAATTGCCGGTCAGTATTATCGCACCGGCATCCGGTTCTCACGGGAAGGGAAGTTTCGGGATCGGCATAGTGGTGCAGAGTAGCTAGGGGTGGCCGATGCGCTGGCGATGAAGTTCCCGACTGCCCCCTTCCCGTGAGACATTCGATATCCAACTACTTCAGCCATTACGCTCGCCCACTCTCACGATTATCGTGAGAGTGGGGAACGGGCGTTCGACATCCACTCTGACACCTTTGCCCCACTATTCTTCTGCCAGCATGGAGGCAATTGCCCGTAACAGGGTCTCCGCTGTGTATGGCTTTGTCAGGAATCTCCCGACCCCCAGTTGCGATACCTCCGCCTGGTGAGAATTGGTCTTCAAGCCGCTCGTCGCAATGACCCGAACCTCCGAATCCATCTTCTTGAGTGCTCGGATCATCGTCGGTCCGTCCATGTAGGGCATCATCATGTCCGTGATGACAAGCCGTATCTCATCCCGGTGCGCGGCAAATCTGTCCAACGCCTCCGTCCCGTCATTGGCCGTGATAACGTTGTATCCAAATGTGACCAGCGTCTCTTTTGCCACTTCGCGGATCGATTCCTCATCGTCGACAACCAGGATCGTCTCCCCATTCCCAAAGGGCAGGTCAGGCCTGCTGACCTTCTGCTCTTCCGGCTCCGCAATCAGGTTCGCTGGCAGGTAGATCGTGAAACGTGAGCCCTTTCCCTGTTCACTGTAGACGTTGATGAAACCACCATGGCTTCGCATGATCCCGGCAACCGTCGAAAGTCCCAGCCCCGTCCCCTGGCCTGGTTTCTTGGTCGTAAAAAATGGATCGAAGATCTTTTCAAGCACCTCTGGCGCCATGCCGAACCCGTCATCCTGAACCAGTAATCGAACATAATTCCCCGGCTTCGCCTCGACATTCATCCGCACATAATGGTCATCGATCACAATGTTATCGGTTTCGATCCGCAGCTTTCCTCCATCCGGCATTGAATCACGCGCATTTACGCACAGATTCATCAGCACCTGGTGCAGTTGGGTCGTGTCGCCATTGACGTGCCAGAGGCCAGGGGCAAGTGAAAATCCAATCTCGATATTTTTTGGGAAGGTCTCAGATAGAATCTTGATTATCTCTTTGACCAGATGATTCGGCTGCAGCAGAACGTAATCACCCTCGACGCCACGCGCAAACGAGAGAACCTGGCGGATCATCTCCCCACCCCGCAGCGCGTTCGACTGAATGATATTGAGCAGGCGTAGCACGCTCTCATCGGCTGTCCGCATCTGCAGCAGCTCGGTTGCCGTCAATATCGGCGAGAGAACATTGTTCAGATCGTGCGCGATACCACCTGCCAGCGTCCCGATACTCTCCATCCGCTGAACCCGCAGAAACTGGGACTCCATTCGCTTCTTTTCAGTGATGTCACGGATGATTACGGTAAAGAGGCGCCGATCTTCGATCTCAATCTGTGAAATTGACGCTTCGATCGGAAACTCTTCACCATTGGCACGAAGGCCGGAGACAGGTCTGAGCTGACCCATCTGCCGTTGCGTGACCTTCGTCTCTCCGAATGTCCGGACGTGTTTGAGATGGGATTCGCGATGGCGTGATGGAATGAACCGATCGAGAGTCTCCCCCAGCACGGCAACCGCTTCACAACGGAACATCTTCTCCGCTGCCGTGTTGAAAAGAAGAATTCTCTGCTGCTCGTCAACCGTGATAATCGCATCCATGGCCGATCCAAGAATCCCGGCCAGCCACGCATCGTTTAGCGTAAACGTCTTGTCACCATTCTTTGATTGATTGACGCTCTTCTCCATCGGTAATCCAATCTTCAACGATCAACCATTCACCCAAGCCTGAATCGAGCCACAATACCCAATTCCAGGCTCGATCCTTGCGCCGACCAACAATCAGACAACTTCAGGTTTGGGCCGGACGATTTCGACCGAACACTGCGCATGCCAGGCTACCGCTTGCGACACTGATCCAAGCAGAAATCTCTCCCATGCCCGATGTCCGTGCGAACCGAGCAGTATCAGATCCGCCTGCCATTCCCGCGCCGCGGCGAGAATAACCTCCTCCGCATGTCCGAGAATCGCTTCACTGTTCACCGTCAGAGGAACCCTTCGCCCCACGTTCCCGGCGCGAATTGCCTCTTCCGAGCGCCGCAGCACCTCCTCTGCCTGCAGACGACTGGACTTCTCAGTTTCAGCGTAGTATTCGTCAGGCACTACCCACGTTTCAGGTGTCGGGATGAATGGCAGATGGATCGCTGTGACGATCCTGACCTCGGTTCCATCAGGCCACGGTCTCGCGGCCACCTCTGCGACTGCCGCATCACCATAACGCGAGCCGTCGACGGCAATCAGCAACTTCTTCGGCCCACCGCCAATTCCTGTCGCCCCCCGAACGATCTCGACCGAACATTCAGCGTGCGTCGCAACAGTCCGCGAGACCGATCCAAGCCAGACACGCTCCATGGCGTTGTAACCGTGTGTCCCGATCATTATCAGATCGGCCCCCCACCTCTTCGCCTCGTCGATGATCGCTAACTTTGTGCTGCCCTTGACCGCACGCGTTGTCACCATCTCTCGTCTTCCACCCCCCGCGGTAAACCTCTCCAATGCCGTGATCAGACTGGCCTCCGCCTGACTTTCAAGCGCTGTCTCCCATTCGAGATAGTAGGTGCCAGGCATTGGCATCGGTCCGGCCATGATCGGCGCCGGCATCTCCGCCACGGCCAGAATCAGAATTTCACTCTTCTCCGACCACGGAATGCCAGCCACCTGGTCCATTAATGCCAGGCTTCCATCCGAACCATCCACCGCGACCAGGATCTTCATTGATTCATTCATAAAACACTCCATTATGTTCTGCCACCCTGCATCACTCCTGGGAACAGGTGGCCAATCACTCACTTCACACCTGTCGGCCCGGCGACTCCTCGAGCTTTTTCAGGCGATAACGCAGCTGATCACGCGAGATCCCGAGTAGTTCTGCCGCTCGCGTCTGATTTCCACCGCTCCGTTCCATCGCCTGCTCCACCAGCGATAGCTCAACATTTTCAAGATTGACCCCATTCTCAGGCATCACAAACTGAGGTGATACCGTGACCGTCTGCTCACGTACCTCCGCGACCGTCTTTACCTCGCTTTGTCTTTGCCACTCCTCGTCCCTAATCAGATCACGCGGCAACCACGTCGTCGTTACCAGATCCGTATCCTCAAGAATCATTACCCGCTCGATCACGTTTCGCAATTCACGCACGTTTCCAGGCCAATGGTAGCGGAGGAAGATTCGCTCTACATCGGGGCCAAGCCCGCTGATCCGTTTTCGCAGGTTCCGGTTGAAGTTGTCAATATAATACCTGGCCAATTCCAGAACGTCATCACCCCGCTCCCGCAAAGGTGGCAGGTCGATCTGGATTACCGACAGCCGATAGTAGAGATCGATCCGAAACCGGTTGTTCTCACTCTCTGATTTCAGATTGCGATTCGACGCAGCAATTACACGCACATCGAGCGGCAGATCTTTCAATCCACCGACACGACGGAACGACCCCTCCTCCAGCACCCGCAAAAGCTTCGCCTGTAAGTTGAACTCAAGCTCTCCAATCTCGTCCAGGAAAATCGTCCCACCCTGCGCCTGCTCGAGAAGCCCCTCCTTCCGAGTCCGCGCATCTGTAAACGACCCCTTTTCATGTCCAAAAAGCTCGCTCTCGATCAACGTCCCCGGAATTGCCGCAATATTAATTGCCACAAATGGATGATTGGAGCGCAATGAACCATAGTGGATCGCTTTTGCCACCAGATCTTTTCCCGTCCCACTCTCACCCTGCAACAGTACCGCCGATGCCTCGCTCCCGGCCACTTTCTTCGCCAACGAGATCATTTCACTCATCGCAGGTGAAGTGCCGATTATCTGATCGAAACTGAATTGTCGCGCCTGCTCACTCCGTAACGTCCGAACCTCGCGTCGAAGTCGTCCCGTCTCAATCCCGTTGCGGATCGTTACCTGCAACTCTCTCAAATTCATTGGCTTGCTGATGAAATCGTATGCTCCACCACGCAGGGCTGAAAGGGTATCGTCAAGCAGCACGTTTCCCGTAATCATGATGACGACGGCTTGTGGCTGCCTGTTCTTGTACTCCCGCAACGCCTCGAGCCCCGATCCATCGGGCAGGTTGACGTCCTGCAGCACTACCAGCGGATGCTCACTCTCGAAAAGCTCCAGGGCTCCGGCAATCGTTCCCGCTTCGACGTGGTCATATCCCCAGCTTCGTAATGCCTCACCAAGCGTGTAGCGGATCGTCGGTTCGTCATCGACAACAAGCACTTTGTCTCTCGCCATAACTACGTTCCGTCCCTCGATGAATTCGTAACATTGTCGTCATCTCGCTTATGACCTGACCGAGGCCGAATCACGGTCGGCTTCAAATTTGCCGTTATCATACAATGGAATCACTAAAACAGCACTAAGCCGCATCGCTTTTATCAAGATGAGATCGGCGAGAACGTTTTTTACCCCGACGCAGAATGATTCAGACTTTCTGGAACCTTTTCGAGGTGTGGGCGTGTAGTGGATGTGTGTGTAGTTTGTGACTGAGGTGGTCAGCATTTGTTGGTCACCTCTATTTTTTTGCCTGCCGCCCGGACTTCACCGCAACCTGACCAGATCCCTCCAAACAACAAAATTAACCAGACAGGTTATCACCCGCAATAACAAGTCAAAAAAAAAAAAAAAGATAACAACACCAGAACGC
>JBEIMN010000066.1:0-10333 GCA_040378705.1 Acidobacteriota bacterium | reverse complement strand
TCCAAAAGAAGGTCAGATACCGACTCTAGCCGGCGACGAGTTGATAAAGAGAGTGGGTGCAAAAAGAGCGTGGGGCGAGAAGATGACTTAATCTTCTCGCCCCACGCTCTTTTCTGTTCCTCAGCTATGGCCGGATCAGAAGTGGAGTTTCAGGGCGAACTGAATGATCCGCGGATCGAACGTGCTCGAGACACGGCCAAATGCCGCGCTTCGCGCGTCGGTATTCGGTGCGCTGAAATTGGTTCGGTTGAAGACGTTGAAGAACTCGGTCCGGAATTCGAAATGTGCCTGCTCGTTGATGAAACGGAGAGGGAAGTTTTTCTGGACGCCGAGATCGACCTGGTAGAATGGAAAACCATAGACGGCATTCCGGCCAAGATTTCCAAACGGCTTGTCAGCGGTTGGGATCGTGATGTTGTTGCGATCGAAGTAGTATTCGAACTCTTTCAGGCCCAGGGCGTTGCGCTGCGATTCGGTCGAACGGACCGGGCCAGTCCCGACATTGGGGCGAAGTGCGACGCCGCCAAGGAAGTCCGGCTGGGCGTCGGAGAGTCGCTGATCGAAATCGGCATAGCGAAGATTGAGCGGCTGACCACTCTGAAGTGAGATCGAGCTGCTGACGACCCATCCACCAAACACGGCGTCGACCGCCGCCGGCAGTGAGCCGCCAAACGCGCGCCCCTTCCCGACTGGAAGCTCCCAGACGACGCTGGTCGTGTTGTTGAAGCGCTGATCGAAGCTCGATGGCCCGCGGTCATTACGCGCGTCGAAACCGTTCTGCGGATTTGGCGACCCGCCGTTGCTGACTTCGAGTACCTGCGACGAGTTGTCGATCGCCTTTGAATAGGTGAAAGAGTTGAGCAGCAGCAGTGAGTTGGCGCGGTGTTCGACCTTCACCTGCAGCGCGTTATAGTTCGAAAAGCCATCGGCGAGAACCGCCGTGATATTACCAACGCGGACCGCACCGCTGCCTGGAATGGTGACGCTCTGGATCGGGCGTCGATCGAGCAGCGACGGGCGTTGCGCCGCGGGCAGTGCCAATTCCGCTGCGGTGAGTGGCCGCGCCTGATTGTAATCGACGAGGATCGGCAGATTGACGCCGCGATTCCCGACGTAGGCGATATCGATCAGCGTGTTGCGAGTCAGTTGTCGCTGCAATGTCAGGTGCCAGTTCTGGACGTAGCTCCAGGGCAGATCCTTTGGCATATAAAGAATCACGCTGCCGGGGCTGCTCAGCAGATTGGTCGGATAGCCGTCCTGAGTTCGGCGGAAGCAGCCGTTGAAGTTGTTGCCGGTGCAGACAGAGGTCAGGCTGGCGGCGGTATTCTGAACCGAGGCACGCGTCACGAACGGAGCATTAGTATTCATCAGCTCGGCGCTTGCCATGCGGTTCCAGTAGTTGTAGCCGAGAGCATAACCGGCGCGAACGACCGTCTTGTCATTGAGCTGCCAGGCGAGTCCGATCCGGGGAACAAAGTTGTTCTTGTCAAGGTTGCGTGTGGCACGGTCAGAGATCGAACCGTCCTTCGCAATGATGACCGATTTGGTCGCCGGATCGAAGTTGGCAAGTCGGTTGTCGGCGTCAAATACCGGCGTTACCAGTTCATAGCGAAGTCCCAGATTGAGCGTCACTTTCGACGAGATCTTGAAATCGTCCTGGAGATACCAGTAATGAAAGCGTTGCTGCATTTTGGCGATCGCCTGGGTTGCGAGCTGATAGTTGTTCCGCGCTCCGAAATAGAAGTCGGCAAGGTTGAAGGCATAGGTTGCCGCGAGGGTCGAGTTGGGACGACTGAAGCCGCCACCGTAATTGTCTATGCCGTAGAGTGGGTTGGTGTCATCGACACGCTGATTGAGCGCGACATATTCGTAGCCGGTCTTGAGGGTCTGGCGTCCGGCGAGAAATGTCAGATTGAGCCGCGAATTGATTGTCGTCGGGAACTGTGACTGCGGATTGGTCGATTGGCGACCGATGCGGGTCCCGAGGCCACCGATATCCTGCGGAGTGATGCCTCCCTGAACTCTGGCACCTTCCGGCAGTCCGGTGATGCCGAACAGCTCGCGCATGCTCGGTCCGCCAACCTGTGCCGGAAGTCGATCCATACCCAGTCGCGTCACAGAGAACCGATAATCGAGGATCGTATTCGGAGAGACGGTCCAGGTGATACCGCCGACCGTCTGCTGATTGAATGTGGCAAGATTGCCGATTGCATTGCCACCTGACAGTCCGGTGACCAGTCCCGGTTGCTGGATGGTCTGCCGGCGCTGGCTGAAGCGCCCGAAGCCGTTCAGTTGATCGCTGAATTTGTGGTCAAGGCGAATGTCGCCCTTGTCTTCAAAGAGGCGATTGCGGACGAAGCCGCCGAAATTGTTGGCGACGCCGAAGGTTCCACCACCGGGTCGGTTGGGAGCCGGCAGGTTGGCGAGCGCTGTCCGCGCGAACCTGGTCATTGGAACCAGCTGACCGGCCGTGATTAAAGTCCCGGCGGTAATCGTCTTTCCGGTATCATCGACAAAATCGTAGGGGACGCGGACGTCGACCGGGAGAATGCCGCGACGCTGGTCGAGCGTTGGCAGCGAAGCGAGTCCGAATGGGCTCTGAATCCAGCGCGAACCTTCGTAATCGAGCATGAAGAATGTCCGGTCACGGACGATCGGACCGCCGAAGACAAAGCCGAACTGGTTGCGGTTGACCTGCGGTTTCCGGCCATCAACCGGACGGAAGAAGCCGGCCGCGTTCAGTGAGGTGTTCTGGACATAGTTCCAGAGTCGGCCGTGAAATTCGTTTGTTCCGCTGCGGGTCGAAACGTTCATTACGGCGCCGGTTGTCCGGCCATATTCGGCGCTGTAGGTGTTGACGGACATCCGGAACTCAGCGACAAAATCGGGTGAGGGCTGGACGGCCTGGTTTGAGAATCCCTGATTGGTTGTACCGTAGAAATTGTTGTCGATGCCATCGAGCAGGAAGTTGTTGTAGACGCTGCGCAGCCCGTTGACATTGTATGCCCCCTCGCGGCGAAACGAGATGTCTCCCTGGTTTCCCGACTGTGACTGGCGAACCCCCGGGGTGAGGAGGGCGAGTGAAGAGTAGTTGCGGCCGAGTATCGGCAGGTTGATCATCTGTTTCTCGCTGATGACCTGGCCCTTTGAACTCGACTCGGTCTCGAGCAGCGGAGCCTCGCCGGTGACCGTGACGACATCGCTCGTCGCACCGACCTGGAGGGTTACGTCGACCCGCTGGCGGGCCTCGACGGTCACGGTCACCTTCTCGACCGCCCCGGTCGAGAAGCCCTGCAGTTCGGCCGTCACGCGGTAGGTGCCGATCTTGACTGAAGGAAATGAATAATCACCACCGCCATCGGTCGTCGCCGTCGCGGTGATGCCGGTCGCCGGATTTCGCAGCGTCACCCGCGCCCCCTGCAGGACGGCGCCGTTCTGGTCACGCACTGTGCCCAGAACCGTCGCCGTTTCAAACTGCGCCTGAACCGGCGGGCTCAAAAGCAGGCAGATCCCGATTATGATCGCCAGCGTGGCTATTCCTGACGGCCACCTTTTCGTATTTGACAGTCTCATACCTTTATCTTCTCCTGGTAGGTAAGTTCAATATTTACTTCGCTGGCCATGATTTGACCAGACGCGGCCAAATTTGGCCAACCATCGTGAAATAGAACTCATGCTACCGGGCAACTGTAAGGTGAATCTTCTGTCGTTGTTAAATCGATCTCAAATAAATCGGGTCAGCTCGTGGGTGAGCCGCCAAAATTCTCCTTGAAAAGCCCTGTCTTTTCGCTCGCCTCGACGCGGAGCCGCTCTCCATCGAAGGTGAAGCGCAGGAAATAGGTGTTGGTATTGGCGATTTCGTTGAATTCGAGTTGAAAAGTCCGGTCATCGATCCAGTTTCCACGAAGGCCGACCGGGAGTCCGAGGATTCCATTCGGGCTGATGCGGAAGAGGCCGTCGAGGCCGACCGGACGTGTCTCACTGATTGAATTACGGCCAGTGACCTGGGCTGAGATGCCAAACTGATACTGTTTCAGGGCGGGGGCGAAGACGAGGGCGGCCCGTGCTGTCTGGCCAGTCTGGCCAGTCTGTGCAGCCTTAAAGTCGAGGGTGATCGACTTGAGTCCAAGCCAGTTTGATTCAAGATTCCATTGGCGGCCGGAGATGCGGCTGGCGAGCGCAGGAAGCGGGGCGACCGGCAGCGGCGCGTGTGGCCGGATGGCGGCGCTGATGGCCCGCTGGAGTCTCGCGAGGGCCGTCGGGTTTTCGGGTAGCGGGCGATCGGAGCGGATAGCCGCGTGTATCTGCTTCATCAGTTCCCCGGAATTGAATCCACCGCCATTGACGACGACGACGGCACTGGCCGATTTGAGGATGCTGATCTGCTGGCCACCACGGCCGGAGGCCTCGAAGGCGACCGGACTGCCGTTGGTCGGAATGCGCCAGCCATAGCCGTAATCGCTCGAGCCGGGGCCGCCAGTCCTGATCCGTGGTTTGGTCGCCGCAGCGACCCACTCTGCCGGGACGACCTGCCGGCCCTCCCAGCGGCCTTCGTCGAGGAAGAGCTGGCCGATTCGCGCCATGTCGCGCGGCAGCAGATGGAGGTTGCCAAAGCCGTGGCTAATCTTCTGCGGATCGCGCGGCCAGATCCACTGGCGGATTCCGAGCGGTGTGAAGAGATTCTTCCTCGCGAAGGCCTCGGCGCTGAGCCCTGTCCGGCGCGTCACCGCACCCGAGAGAAGGTGCATGCCGCCGCTGCAGTAGACGTACCTGCTGCCCGGCTCATCGCTCATCGGCAGGTCGAGCATAAAGCGAAGGTTGTCCGCGGCGCTAAGCATCTCCCAGAGCGTCGGTTCACCCGCCTGTGCCTTGCAGCCAAGTCCGGACGACATTGTCATGAGGTGTTCGATCGTCACCTTCTGTTTGCGTGGATCGGTATTGGCTGCCGGTTGACCGGAGAATACAGAGAGCATCGGCTCGCTGACGGAGGCGATCCGGCCCTGATTTATCGCGAGTCCGACCAGCGTCGTCGTGATCGGCTTTGTCACAGAGGCGATATCGTGCGGAACCTTCCCGTCATAAGGGTAGAAATAGGACTCTGCCAGCAGCTTGCCATGCCGGACAAGGAGCAGGCTGTGGATCTCTGCCCGCCGCTCGCGGAGTGATTCGATCGCTGCGGCGAGAAGGTCAGAGTCGACTCCCTCCGATTCCGGGGTCGCGATACGCCATTCGCCGGCGACCGTCGCCGCAGTTCGCGGCAATTCGAGACTGCACACCGGCAGTATCAGACATACGATCAGACACAGACCACGCAACATTCTTGTCATCTTCATTATCCTCTTTATCCCGGCTCAGGCTTGCTCTGGCCCCCCGGCAGGGCCGTGATTTCCGGAATTTATGTAAAGCATTGAGACACACTCGAGATCGATCAAACGCAGGGCGGTATCTTGATGCCTCATCGGCGATTCGTCAAATGTCAGCGGAAGGTATTTGATCTTTGTCGGGCGGCGTTGGTCAAAATGGTCTGAAATGGCGTGAAGTGTCAAAAAAGCTTGAAATTCCGGGGGAAACCCATAATCTACCAGTTGCGAATGATCATTCGCGACACCCGGAGCAGAAGAGAAATTTAACGGATCACCATAAACAATGGGCGCGTCAGAGTGGACCGGCCCGAGGGGACTTTAATGATGAAGGCATCGATCAGGCGCTGGCGGTTACTTACATTCGTTTTGCTGTTGACGCTGGGGATTGCAAGCGGGGCTGTCCGGTATGGCCGGGCGGATCGAGCCGCTGGCGTGGGCGCCAGTGCGGGGCCGGCCTTCAGGATGACGCTCGATTTTGGGCAGGCGTGGCAGCGAAAGGTCAGGCTGGCGGAGGGTGAGACGATCGAGGTGTCGGTTGGACTGCCGCGCCCCTCGCTGCTGCCGTCGCACGGGCGGATTGGTGTTTCGTGGACGCTTCAGGGTGGAGCGGCGACCGTCCCCGTCAGTTTGGCCGGCGCGCGGAAGGGTGATGCTTATGGAATCTACACTGCACCGACGGCCAACTGGCGAAAGGTTCTGCACGCGCTCGATCCGGATCTCTACCTTGTTTATCGCGCGCCAGTGGCCGGCGAGTATCTGCTCGAGATTGCCCCGGTGACGGATGAGCCGACAGTCTTCGAGGGAGCGCGATGGCGCGAGGAGGGGAGCGCCCCGGCGGCGACGGTCTTTCCGCGCCAGACACCCTGGCCGGCGGGAAAGCGTCTTCCGTTGGCGGTCGCGCTGGCATCGATCGACCTCCGTGGGGGCGCGGCGGCGGGGATGCACGTCGAGCAGGAGCCGAACGACACGCCGGAGATGGGGCAGAGGATCGTACTGCCAGACGGATCGGGTGAATTGGCGGGCGGGGGCGTCGAGGCGATCCGAATCTCTGGCGGTGCAGACGACATTGAGTATTTCGACAACGGAGCAGTCGGGCGATCGGGTGACGACTGGTTCCAGCTCGTCTATAACGGTCGTGAGCCGAAGCTGCTGACGGCAGATTTGACGCTGCCCGACCACACGTTGGCCGCACAGGTCCGAATTTACGCGCTCGAGGGGCCGGCGGAGCAGGTGACGAATGGCTGGCCGCGACCGTTGCTGCCGATCGTTGAGTACACCGAAGGGCGAAATGAGAACGAGCGTGTCCATCAGCAGAACGAGGGGCACCGGGCGGCGATCGTCAGGCTGATCAAGCCGGGCGGGATCTATTTCCTGCGTGCGGAGGCGAACGCCCCTGGCTATGAGATTGAGCTGCGGGTATTGCCACCCGCGCCCTACCGCGATCCGCGGCTGGCAGTACGGCAGGCAATGTACGATCAGATCGGACAGGTCGATTCGTGGCTGAGCAATCGGCCGCGCGGGGCCAGTGTCGAGCGGCGGATTCGTGAGAGCGGCAATCTGATGGGGACGCACTGCATGAGCTGCCACACGCAGTCTGGCGTCTGGGGGGCGGTCGTGCCGATCGAGAATGGCTACCGGGTTGAGAATATCCAGCACTATCGCCGGCTGGTCAACACGATGTATGAATCGCTGCGCCCGACCAACTACCTGAAAGAGGCGGCGAACAACACCAGCCTGCCGCCGCTCGACATCGGCGACGGTCCGGCCGGGACACGAGTCACCGGGCGTGCGGCAGTGACAGTCGAGCGTGTGATGGCGCCGCGCAAGCTCCATTCGAAGCAGGTCTATCGGGCGGCCAACCTGGTACTGCAGACGGCCGATCCGAGCGGCATCAACGCCGCCGGGCCGGGCTCGAATGTTGGCCAGTCCGTAGTCTATGCGTACGCCGGTGAGATCCTTCGCCGGGCGTGGGATCAGACGGGCCATCCGCGGTACCTTGCCGCGATCGAGGAGAAGGCGACGAAGCTGCTCGCGGTCGTCCCTCGCTACAGTGACGACATGGCCCACCGGATAGAGTTTTTCCGCCGCTTCTTCCCGGCAGACTACCTGGAGCAGAACCGGCGTGCGCAGGCGACGCAGAAGACCCTGCCATCAGAGCCGCCTCCGCTGCCAGACCCGCCGCCGGCAAAGCCAAACCCCAACGGGACACCCGCGCCGCCACCACCGGCAAGGTTCCCCGACTACAAACTGCTCAGTGCGGATGAAGCGGCGAAGCTCCTGACGCGCATCCGCGAGCAGCTCGCACAGGACGAGGCGCGCCTCCGTGCGATTCAGAACGCGGACGGGACGTGGGGCTTCGATCCGGGGAAGGGAGTCGATGGAACAGCCGGAGCCTGGAATACCGATGGGCAGAGCGACCCGGCGCCGACGGCGCTCGCGCTGATCGCGCTCGAGGCGATGGGGGCAAAGGCTGATGATCCGGTTGTCAGTCGCGGTGTCCGGGCACTATTGCGGAACCAGGATTCATATGGACGCTGGAACAAGGCGGCCCAGACAGGCTTTGTGACGACCGCTTATGCATTGCACGCGCTGGCAAGGCTATATCCGGCGTCGGACAATCCGGTGATACCCGAGGCGGGGATGACGCTGGCTGGTCAGATCGCGCGTGCGCGTGCGCTCTCACACGCTGCCGATTCGCGCCATCTTCCGGAGATGATTCGCGCGGCGGGCCACGCGAGCCCCTGGGTTCGCACCTGGGCGGTGATCGGGCTTGGGGCGGTTCATGATGAGCGTGGAGTTCCGGCGCTCATTCGGGCGCTTGGCGATCGCGTCAAGATGGTACGCGATGCGGCGGCGTGGGCGATGGAGCAGACGCTGCTTGACGATAAGGGCTTTGCCGCGCTCTTCCTCGCCATTGAGCAGGGTGACGATCTGACGCGCGAGACGGCGCTCAAGTCACTCTCGATCCGTGCCGACGCTGTTCTGACGCGCCCGGGGTTCTCGATGGCTCGCCTGACGGGAACGCTCGACCGGGCGCTCAATGATGACCGCCATCCAGGAGTGCGCGCGTGGGCAGCGCGGGCAGCCTGGCAGTGGTGGGTCTGGAATCAGCCGACGCGCGCTGCAATCCAGGCTGCCTGGACGCGCAAGCTGCTCGCGCCGGAAGAGAATGCACTGGTTGAGAACTGCTTCCGCTACCAGAGCCAGGCACTCTTCATCGCCAACGGCCACAAGGCCAACGCGAGCGAGGAGCATCAATACAAGGAGCTGGCCGATCTCTTCCGCGCGGTCGAGGCGAAGCTCGATGACCAGTCGATCGGGGGAGCGGTTCGTGATCGACTGGCGCGCCGGCTCGTCGCGATTGCCGCGACCTTCTACAATACCTCGGGCGGCGACGGCGGTCCGGGACAGATGGGTTACATCACGCCAGGCAGCGCCAATCTCTTCGGCAAGGCGGCGCTACACCTCTGGAACCTGACCGCCGCGACGGATCTCGCCGGCATCCGGCTGGTGCTCGAAGGGGCGGCCGGTGTTGGCTTCACGTCACTCCAGGATCGCGTGATCAACTATTCGACGAATGGCCCTGAAGTACTGCGGACGATCGCTGCCGCCGCCGTCTCCGATCCAAGCACGGTCACCCTCCCGGCGACGGAGGAGAAGGTCGGTCCGCTCGTCGAGCAGATTCATCGCGGGGCGGCCGATTACGACCGGCGTCAGACGCTTGCCGCACCGGTTATGCGGCTCCTCGCCCGTGCCAACTGGGCAGTACCAAAGACGACCGAGCAGCGGCAGATCCTCTACAATCTGCTCATTCCAAAATTTACCGCCGACCCGGCGAGGGGAGAGGTCGAACGGATACTTACCGCCGCCGCAGACTCCGTCAAGCCAATGGGTCAGCAGAACGCCGAATGGTACCTCTCCGACAAGATGGGCGCGACGCTGGCCTCCAACCCGGATCTTCACACCGAGGTGCTCCTTCGCTATCTGCCCGCGACAATCAGGAACCCGCTCGTTGGCCATTTCTGGCTGCCGAGCGTCCGCTGGGTCATGGAGTATGGTGATGGCGTGCCCGAGGTCAACTCAACCGCACCGGTGGCCATTTCCGCCGATATTGCTGCCGCACGCGAGCAGGCAATCGCCCTCTACCTCGAAATGCTCCGGCCGGAGGCTCCCTGGATGACCAGATCCCTCGCTATCCGCCTCGCCAACCAGACGGCGATCCGCCGTCTCCCGCGCGTACGCGAAGCGCTCACGAGACTGGTCGAGAGTGAGAAGGACAATGGTCTGGCCAATGCCGCACGCAATGTTCTGCGGATGACCGATTCCGAAAACTTCCTTGCCGATCTGCGCTCCGCCGCGAAGACCGAACCGCTTGCCGCGCCGCTCCGTGACGGTACTGGGGAGCCACGCTTCTCGCCGGCTTTCCTCGCCAGCTTTCGCTACTTCAATGATCACGTCGCTCCCGAGCTCAACCGCCCGCAACGAATGGATGAGATGTCCTGCCTTCGCTGCCACGGCGTCAAGGGGCGTGTCCCCTCGATGGAGCTCGAAGCCGCTGACGGCAATGGCTACTGGACAATGGCGAAGATGCTCCGCAACTACCTGATTCTCCAGCAGCGCGTCAACCTCGTCGACATCGAGACGAGCAAGCTCCTCCGTAAGCCGCTCAATGTCCAGACCGGCAAGGAGGATGGTCACCAGGGTGGCCGGCGCTATACGCCGGGAGATCGTGGCTACCAGATATTTCGTCGCTGGGTGCTCGATCAGCCGCGCGTCCTCGCTGCACGGTGATTCTGGCAATGTGTGGTACCGACACGTTCACCAGGATCAAGAAAAAAGCGGGGCTTCCGACTTTTGTGTGGGGGAGGTGAAGTGTCACTGGAGATGAAGGGGCGCCTCTACTGGGGGCGCGGGTCTTCAGACCCGCATGGTTCACCATAAGAGTCCTGGTCTTATTGGACCTGCTCACG
>JBEIMN010000065.1:0-10473 GCA_040378705.1 Acidobacteriota bacterium | reverse complement strand
GCTGGGCCTGATGCCTGCTTCACTGAGTGGCGCTGAGTGGTGAAGACATGCGGGCCAGAGGCCCGCGCACCCGGGATAGGATGCCCAACTAGCAAAATGCGATCGCCCTGGAGCCGCGTGAGTACTTATAAAAAAACAGGCCGTGGGTTATAAGCCCACAGCCTTTAGAGCAGCAACCAAATTGATAAATTAACAGTCGGGGCGGCCTGACCAGCCGCCCCGAAAGAATCCAAAGGGATCACGGATCGGCCAACGGGCAGAGGATGCCTCTCGTCGCGGTAATATTATTGATAAGCTCAAGGTAATTGGCGATCTGGTCGATGCGTCGCTGGTCGCCCGAACCGTACTCCGCCCGCGCCTGATTCATCAGATCGAGCACACGCGGATTGCCCGGGAGCCTGACCATCAGATTCGGCCCGTTGAAGAAGCAGGTCGCCTGATTGAAAATCGAGAGCGGATAGCTGAGCGTATTCAACTGCGCCGCAACATACTGCGCGTTGAGCCGCTGCTGTGGGGTATCGACGGTCAGCAGCGCATCGACGATCTCCTGGTCGCTCAGTGCCCCACGATTGGCCGAGAGCAGGAAGATCTTCCCTACTCCACCAACCCGCTGGTATAGCTGGCGACGGACCACGTCATACAACAGCCAGACATCCAGGTTGTTGTAACAGGCCGGAACGCAAATCGGATTTGGCGGCGCCGGCGGCAAGGCATCGAGGAAGATATTGTTCTCGCTCGCCTGCCCCTGACCGAGCAGCGCAATGATGGTGTTGAGTCCGCTCGCCGTGTTGCCAGTCCCGGGAATGATCCCGGTATCGAGATAGTTCGCGAGGTTTGTCTCAACCACACGGTAGCTCCCGGCAGCGAGCTGTGTGAAGATGTACTCTCCATTCTGGTCCGTCAGCGCAGTCGTGAGCTGCGCGCCGCTGGCGTCGAGAAGCTTGAGTGAGACGCCCTGAAGACCACGCTCTCCGACATCGACCTGACCGTTGGCGTTGACATCGTTGATGACACGCCCGCGCAAAGACGCCGCCGTCTGCACACTGAATGGGATGTAGCCAAGCCCATCGATCTCCGCCTCGTCGCTCCGTGCAATATTGCCAGGCACCTTGCCGGTCGAATCCGGAACATAGAACTTCGCATCCCGTGTCCGATTAGCATAGACTGCGACATACTTGACCGGTGACGTAAACTCCCACTGCGAGGAGAAGTCCTCACCCTCCTGTGGCGAGGGCGATGTCCCCTCGGGCTGGCTCGTCAGCGGGCTCACCCCATTGAAGTCCTTGTAACCATCGGCAATCAGATACTTGAGGCTGGCGCGAAACCATTTGCCATTGGCCGGGAGCGTCCCGGTCCCGCCAATTCCAAAATAGTTTTTGGTCTGGCTCGCCAGTTCGGCCTCGAGCGGATCGTTCGTTCCGAATACCGTGAACTCACAGGCCTCGAGCACGACATTGCCCAGTCCGCCGGCCGGCGGATTGGCGCGGTTCGGACCATAACCCGGAATCTCTGGATCAAAGATGTGATCGATCGAGGTGAAGACGGTCACCTCCTTCGTCTGCACATTGTCCGTCGCCTGTCCGGTTCGCCAGACGAATGGGTATGGCCCGATGTGGACGAAACGGAAGTTCGGATTCTTTATCATCCCGCCGATCAGCACCTGGTTGGCCGGGTTGAGGCTGTCGCGGTCGCCAACTTCGCTTCCTGCCTGCTGAATACCGAAGGCGTTCAGATTCTCGAAATCATAACGATCACTGAAGCCGTTGCCGGTGTCCCCGGCGAGCGAGCCGACGTTGACGACGTTGCCCGGAAAATAGTAGGACAGCGTCGCGACCTGGTATCCACCGTCGGCGACTCCTGCCTTGGTTGGAAGCGTAACCTTACCGGCAGGACTGTCATACGTGACATCCTGCACCAGTTGCCCAAAGGTCGTCGAAGCGAACCACCAACCGGAAAGACTCATCACGAGCACCAGCAGCGCCAGGAACAGTCTGTATCTGGATTTCAATCTAACCTCCTAAATTGGCTGAACCATTTGCACCAAATCAATATCTCTGAATTATCTGCCAATATCTATTGGGCAGTTAAGCGACTGCCCCTGTAATTACGGCCAGTGGGCACGGTCAGCGGGAGCGATCACCACGCACTCTACCCCATAATCCGGTCTCGTCACACAGTATGTTGAAGAGACAACGGACGGTATTCGGGGCAGCAGCGGGCGCTTCAGCAAGTAGAACGGGGACGAACAACTACATTTGATTATTAAAGATTAATTCAGCTGTCAAACTAAGACGGGGGTCAGAAATGACGATGTGACAGCCAGCTTTCCAAAAATGATCATCGGGGAGGGACCACTTCGCAACAACAAGAAGGAGCAGGGTTTCAGCGAAACTACACGGAAACTCTCAGTGAGATGCCTGCAATATTTGTCTGCAATATCTGTCAGCAATATCTGTCAGCAATATCTGTGGGGCGATGACTATCTGGTGCAAGCCAGCGGGACTATGTAACCGGGACTATGTAACCGGGACTATGTAACCGGGACTGTGTCACCGGCACTTGCATCCTGCCCCAACACAAGCAAATGCAGTATACACATCAACTGCATCCTCTTCAACCACATTAATCTGACGGAGATCAGATTAGTCTGCCTCGCAAATATTTCGACGATTGCCCGGAAAACCGTTAATGTGAAGAGATGGTCTGACGTTCAGCCGAATGAGCCGAATAAATAATGATGAGTAATGATGAATAATAATGTTGCCGATCGTTAGAGAGCGCTTGTCGGATCACGCTGCGGGTCATTATTATCTTCATGGAATAGAATGTCTTGAAACATCGGGACGGACAGGATCGTAAAAACTACCGGTGGTTAAATTCGGAGTGGAATCGGTTCAAAAATCGGCGGACCGTCCCCCCGGATGGGCCAGCGTGAATTGGGCCCACTGGATTGACTTGGCCAAATCTGGATTTATTGGAATTGACGGAAACTGACGTAATCAACTGAGAAAGCACCGACAAAGCTTTTCATCTGCAGGAGGGAGCTACGCCCATGGCGTTATCGCGTAATAAGAAGATCATCATCGGATCGGTTGTGATATTGGCACTGGTGGCCATCGGAGTTGGAACCTACATGGCACGAAAGACTGATCTGCCAGAGGTTCAGATCTCAAAGGTCGAGCGACGTGATGTTCTGGAATCGAAAGTGACGGCGAACGGCGAAGTTCGACCGATCCAGTTTATCAACCTGACGGCCGAGGTTTCGGGACGGGTAACGGACGTCTTCGTCAAGGAAGGCGATCAGGTCGTCAAGGGTAAGCCGCTCCTGCGGGTCGATCCAACACAGCTGGCATCGGCGACCGCGGTTCAGGAAGCGGCGCTTCGCGCGACGCAGGCCGACGTGCTGAATACGGCGGCGGCGCTCAATGCGGTCGAGAACGCGGTCAATAATGCCCGCGCGGCCCTCAATTCGGCGCAGGCAGATTACGAGCGGGCGACGGCAGAGCGGAACAACGCGCAGATCGAATTGAAGCGGAGCGCCGACCTGCTCGAGGCGGGGATCACGGCGCGATCGAGCTATGACACGGCCAAGTTACGCTTCGATTCGACGACGGCATCGCTCAACGCGGCGAAGGCGCGTGTCGAGCAGGCCCAGGTTCAGGTCAAGGACTCCGAGATCCGGATCAGACAGTCGCAGGCCCAGTTCAACGTCTCACAGGCACGGGTCGCGCAGCAGAAGGCGAGTCTCGAACAGCAGTCAGACCTGCTCCGACGGACGACGCAGTATGCATCGATCAATGGCGTGGTGGTCGGACCGATCGTTCAGGTTGGAACCTTTGCGATTGCAAACTTCCAGTCCACCCCGCTGCTGATCATCGCCGACATGTCGGTGATCAACGTCGAGGTACGGGTCGACGAGACAGACATTGCCAATGTCGCAGTCGGCCAGAAGGTGAAGATCAAGGTCGATGCGCTGGGCGATCGCGAGATCGAGGGCGAAGTGGTCGAGAAGGCGGCATCGGCGGTCACCAGGACCGGCCAGACAATCGCCCAGACGACCGTTGCCGGATCGCAGGAGGCGAAGGACTTCAAGGTCGTTATCCGTCTGACGGGGATGATCGACGAGGTTCGTGACCGGTTGCGTCCGGGAATGTCGGCGACGGCGGTGATCACGACCGACCGCCGCGAGAAGGTGATCACGGTTCCACTCCAGTCACTGGTCGAACGTGACCAGAAATCTGGCAAGGAGGCTGGCAGTGGCCAGACTGGCAACCAGACTGGCAATCAGGCAGGCAACCAGGCAGGCAACCAAAAAGACCGCAAGCCGCAGAAGGGTGTCTTCACCGTTGAGAACAACAAGGCAGTCTTCGCCCCGGTCGAGACTGGAATTACCGGTGAGAACGATATCGAGGTCAAGAGTGGGCTGACAGAGGGCAAGGAGATAATCACTGGCCCCTACCGCGCGCTTCGCACCTTGAAGACCGACCAGGCGATCAAGCGTGAAGACAAGACCAAGAAACCGGCCGAGAGCAAATAAGAGAGCGCCGGGCGGCCCGTGCTGCCCGGCATTCGATTAAGTAAGGGTGAACATGACGGTCACAGATATAGCAGGAGAAGCAGTTCCGGGAAGACGTTTTCCGGAAAATTCAGCGGAGGTCCTGATCCGGACAAACGACCTCTGGAAGACCTATTCCATGGGTGACGAAGTGATCCACGCCCTGAGTGGTGTCACCTTCGAGATCAAGCGGAACGAGTATGTCGCGATCATCGGGCCGTCAGGGTCCGGCAAATCGACACTGATGAACCTGATTGGCTGCCTCGACACGCCGTCACGTGGCGAGTACTGGCTCAATGGCAAGAATGTCGCACAGATGGATGATGACGAACTGGCGATGATCCGGAACAAGGAGATCGGCTTCGTCTTCCAGACATTCAATCTGCTGCCTCGCGCGTCGGCGCTTCACAACGTCGAGTTGCCATTGATCTATAATGGAACGCCGGCGGCAAAGCGGATCGAGCTGGCGCGACGTGCCCTTGAATCGGTCGAGCTTGGCAACCGAATGAACCACCGGCCGAACGAGCTTTCGGGAGGTCAGCGACAGCGCGTCGCGATTGCGCGCGCCCTCGTCAACAGTCCGTCGATCATCCTCGCCGATGAACCGACCGGAAACCTCGATTCGAAGACCTCGGACGAGATCATGCAGCTCTTCGAGCATCTTCACGATCGTGGGAATACGATCATCCTCGTCACGCACGAACAGGATATTGCGGCCCACGCCCACCGCGTCATCTCAATCCGTGATGGCAAGATATCGAGGGATGAGAAAATAAGGTAGCTTGACTAATCGCCACTGGCGGTTACCATGTCAATTGGTCGAAGTAAGCAGTTGCAGCCGGTAGAGAGCCGGCTTCAGCTGTTTCATGAAGCCGGTGGAGAACCATTCTCGAGAATGCGCATTGATTCCCTGGGCGGCCTCCGTCATCATAATTTTGGCCCTATTGGCAGTTTTGGCACAGCATCAATTTTGATCAATATTGATTGGCCCCCTATCAACTGGCAGGTATAGAAGGTGAGGTTGAGAGAGTGAAAATGATCGGACGCAGATACTGGCTCCTGAGTGCGATGGCAATTCTGACCGGAGTTGGCGGTATGGTCGGGCTGCTGGGACTTTTCGATGTCGTGCCGGCGATGCCCGACCTGCTGCGATCGGTGAAGGCGCAGGAGGAGACAACGCGGCAGCGTGTCAGCGCGGACTACCAGAAAGCGGTTGAACTGATCGAGGCCAACCATTTCGATCAGCCGGGGGAAGAGGTGCTGGTCAAGTCTGCGATTCAGGGGATGCTGAAGAGCCTCGATCCGCACTCGGATTATCTTGACCGTAAATCATATCAGGAGTTCAACGAGAAGCAGCACAGCCAGTATTTTGGCATCGGCTCGCAGATTGGGACTCGCCATCGATCAACCTACATTCTGGAACCATTCAAGGACAGCCCGGCCTCGCGGGCCGGACTGCGGTATGGAGACCAGATCGTCGCGATCGACGGGACGGACAGTGCAACGTGGACATCGGACAAGATCCGGGAGAAGCTGCTTGGCGATCGTGGGACACAGGTGACGGTGACGGTGAAGCGTGTTGGCGAGGCGAACCCGCTGTCGATGACGATCACGCGTGACGGAATTGCCCTGCCCTCGATTCCAAACTACTACAAGGTGAAGCCGACGATCGGCTACATTGGTCTGACGCGCAATTTCCAATCGACGACGAGCGAGGAGATGAGCACGGCGATGGCCGAGCTGGTCGAGAAGGGGGCGACGAGCTTCATTCTCGATCTGCGACAGAATCGTGGTGGATATCTCGATCAGGCGATCAAGGTCTGCGACCAGTTATTGCAGCGTGGGCAGACGATCGTCTCGGTTCGCGGGCGTCAGGGTCGCAACTTTGACCAGAACGCGGTTGCCGAGAGCGGGGCGACGGATAACCATCCGCTGGTGGTGCTGATTGATCGCGACTCGGCCTCGGCCTCAGAGATCGTCGCCGGAGCGATTCAGGATCACGATCGCGGGCTGATCATCGGTGAACCGAGTTTCGGGAAGGGGCTCGTCCAGCGAATCTTTCCGCTCTTCAATGGCGGAGCGCTGACACTAACGATCGCACATTACTATACGCCCAGTGGCCGGCTGATTCAGCGCGACTACTCGAACGGTTCCCTCTTCGAATACTATTCGAGGCGCAACCAGAACCAGCCCGGTGCGACAGCTCCGCGGACGGATGAGCGGAAGACGGATCTTGGACGCATGGTCTACGGCGGCGGTGGGATCGAACCGGACATCAAGGTCGAGAACGCAGACACCTTCAATTCAGCCCAGGCACGCCTCTACGCCGGACTCTTCCTCTTCACGCGCGAGCTGGGCAGTGGCAGCCTCCCCGGGCTTTCACAATATCAGGTGAAGGGCCTCACCTACGGTTACCAGATCAGGGGCAGCGAGTATATCGTCACGGATGAGGCGCTCAAGGCCTATCGTGAATGGGTCGGTCGCTTCTACAAGGAAAACGCCGATTACGGTGTCACGCCGGCCATGATCGAAGACAATATCGTCTGGGCGCGGAAGCAGTTGCGCCAGGAGCTGCTGTTTGCGGCCTATGGCAGTGACCGTGCGCAACAGGGGATGGCCGATCTTGACCTGCAGTTGCAGCGGGCGATTGCCGAGATGCCAAATGCGGCCGACCTGACCAGCCGCGCCTGGAAGCGGAATGGCGCCAGTAATCCGGGCCAGTAGGCCAAACTGCAGAGTAAAGAATAAAGGGAGCTGGTTGAAAATGAACCTCATCGATACGCATCAGCATCTGTGGGACCTCGATCTATTCAGCTACTCGTGGATGAAGGAGCAGCCGGTACTATGCCGCAGCTTCCTGACCGATGATTACCGTGCAGCGACAAATGGGATCGGGGTGCTTCAGTCGGTATTCGTCGAAGCGGACGTCGATGAGCATCTGATGATCGATGAGGCGCGGTACATCCTCGCCCTTGCCGAGCGCGACGACAATCCGATTGCCGGTGTCGTCGCGGCCGGCCGGCCGGAGTCGGAGCGCTTCAAAAGTGACCTCGATGCGATCGCCGGCCACCCGGCGCTGAAGGGGATACGGCGGCTGCTGCAGGCGGAGCGTGACGATCTGGCGACCGATCCGGCCTTCCAGAAGGGTATCGCCCTGCTCGAAAAGTATGATCTCTCGTTCGACATCTGCGTCCGGGCTCACCAGTTGCCGTGGGCGATCGAGCTCGTCAGGCGTAATCCCGGTGTCCGATTCATTCTCGACCACTGCGGAAATCCTGAGATCAAAACCGGAATAACGAATGGCTGGCGGGAAGGATTGCAGGAGATCGCGAGCTTCCCGAACATCGACTGCAAAGTCTCCGGGATCGTCGTCAATGGTGACTGGGAGAACTGGACCGCCGCCGACCTGCAGCCGGCAATCGACTGGGTGATCGAGTGCTTTGGATGGGATCGTGTCATATTCGGGAGTGACTGGCCGGTCTGTACCCTCGCCTCCCCGCTCCAGCGCTGGGTCGCAACCCTCGATCAGATTACTGCCTCAGCGAGTGAGGAGAACCGGCGCAAGCTATTCATCGAGAATGCGCGCCGCGTCTACAGACTGGCTGACTGAGTAATTGGCCAAATCAATCCAAATCAAATTGGCCCAAATTGGCCCAAATCAAAATGAACACTCGCCGGCACCTTCCAGCTTCAGGCTGCGCAGCCAGGTTGCCGGCACATAGGTCTTCTCGGTGAGTGGACCAATCCTTCCCTCAAGATCACTGCCATTGACGCTGAAACGGAAACGGAGTCGTTGCTGACTGCCGACATCGCGATCGAACCGCTCCCTGTTTCCAGGCTGGATATACGGCTTTGACTGGATGCAGTAGCCATTTTCCGGCCCCTGCCACCACGCGTAGTAGGGGATCATATCGACGACAAACTGATACTCGACATCGGCAAGGTACCTGCCCCGCGCATTGGAAAGCCAGCCGGTCTGTTCCATTTCAGCGGGGAGCGGGGTAACACTGACCTGGCGAACGCGCAGGTTGAGAGCGCCGGTATGCGCCTGGCCGAGCCTGTCCGGGTAGAGATTTGGAATGGCGGCGTAGTTGTCGGTGACTGGAAATTTGATGCGGTAGCGAATACGCATGCCGATCTGGTTCCCCTTTGCCGTCAGAAGTGGCTCGTCCGACCAGTCGATGATCCGGGAGCGGACGACCTGTCTCCGGCCGGTGCTGGTCGTTCGCTGCAGTTCATCGATCGCCTGCGGGTTGAAGTCCAGCTGGTCCGATTGATCGGCGCCGGTCGGGCTGGTGACCGGCGTAATAAGCGCCGGGAGCAGGCGCTGAAACGGTCTGCCGGAGAGGTCTCGCCCGTCAACAAGCAGCCGGAATGGTCGGTCGGGGACATCGAACAGCAGCACGTAGCTGGAGAGGATCGACGGATCGTTCTGACGAAACCGGACGGGAGCGATCGTGTTGCCCGCGGCATCAACGGTTCGGATATCGAGCGATTCGATCGCGTGGCCGGAGGCGAAGAGCTGAACCTGCCCACGTGAGCCGGCAACGAGGCGGCCACGCTCGAAGGCGACGACCTGACTTCGTGTAAATATCTGCCCACAGCAGATGAAGAGTTCCCCCTGGACGATGGCACGGAAGGTGAACCGCCCAGTTCCTTCAAGCCGCACTCGCCACTCACCAGGATGCGGGTCGAAGATCAGAATCGAGCGGCGTCCGGCAGCCGACTTAACGACAATGTTCGGCTCATCGAGTGGATGGAGACGTCCAAGCGGATTGAATAGTGTCAGTCGAATCCCCTCGCCGGCGTCGAGGATAAACTCGAGCCGGATGCCCCCAGCCTCCAATGGAACCGATACTTCGCGACTGCCCCCAGCCAGCTCGGCGTTGACGATCACGATATTTTGCGCGTTCGGATCATCCTCTGCCTGCTGAGTGGCCAGTGTGGTCACTGGTGTGGCAGCGAGAACACTTCGACCAACGAAGATGAGCATTATGAATGCTGAAATCAGAAGACCAGTCCGCCCGGACAGACGGACTGGCAGATACCCTTTTTCACTTGCTGATCGAGCCATCGCGACTGGAACCCTCCTCAAAAGTAACCGAGTCCCAATCATATAACATGAAACGACCGCCCGATAAGCGAAACAGGGCGATCGCGATCAGGCGCCGGCACGCTTCGCGAGATAATCGACGAGCCTGACGTGTGGATCGAAGCCAATTACACGCTCGGCATCGGCGACGAAGTTGGAGAGCGCGTTGACGTCATAGTAGAGAATCTGACCATCCCGATCATCGACGATATACTCGATTCCGCCGACATCGATCGAGGAGGCAGCGACAATGCGCTCGACCGCCGTGATCACCTCGGGTGGCGGAGTAAATTTTTCGACGCGGATTCCTGATTTTGGCGCATCCGCCGGGCAGGCGCCACGCGCCAGCTCAACCCCGTCCGTCGTCTGACAGATATCGGCCGGGCAGAGATTGAAGCTCTCACCGGCGCTGTAGACGTTGATGGCGTAAAGATATTTCCGATCGAGCGTCTCGACCCGCGTGATGTGACCGCCACGCGCCGGGATATACTCCTGAACGAGCGCGGTCTGATCGATCCCAAGATCGACCCGCCCCTCACTGACCGCCCGGGACAAGCTCTCCGGGTCATCATAGCGGACGATTCCCGCTCCGCTCCCGCCGATATTCGGCTTGACGACAACTGGAAATCGCAGTCCGGCCGCCGCCGCTACCGCCTGCGTCGCATGGTTGATGACCCGCGCACGCGGATAAGGCAGCCCAAGCGACTCGAAGATCTCCAGTTGCAAGGCCTTCGATGTCTCGACGGTATAGGCCTCGCGGCCATTGACGAGCGGAATGCCGCGCCGTTCGAGATGTGCAAGGTAGTTGTGGGTGTGAAAGATCCCG
>JBEIMN010000064.1:0-10531 GCA_040378705.1 Acidobacteriota bacterium | reverse complement strand
GTTCCAGCCACGTCCGGAGCGGCGCTCAATCGCGAGTCTGATGCCGAGCAGGCAAACACGCTGATTCAGACCGGCCAGACTGGCCAGACTGGCCAGATCACCCTTGAAGTCCCGGCCGGCGCAAAGGCGCTGTTTCCGGATGGGACGACCAGCGGTTCAATCTACCTGACACAGCTCGAGAACGGGCGAACTTCGGTCAATCTTCCGGTTGGATATTACAGTTCGGATATTGTTCAGATCACGCCGTTCAATGTCACCATCGACCCCGGCGCCAAACTGACCTTTCCAAATTCGAGCGGTCTTGCGGCGGGCGCAAAGATGGCGCTCTTCCGTTACAGCGCGGCGGATGGACGGTTCGTTCGTGAATCTGCCCTCGCGACCGTTACCGCCGATGGCCAGTCGGTCGAGACGGGGGTGAACGCGATCAGGGTGACGAGTATCTATTTTGTCGCTCCGTTGCGCCGGACGACGACGATCAACGGACGCGTCTTTGAGAGCAACGGCACAACGCCGGTTCGGGGTGCGCTCGCACGTTTTCGTGGTCAGGAGTCATTGACCGATGGAACCGGAAGCTACATTCTGCGGTCGGTTCCGGTCTCTCTCGGCGAGAAGCTGAATGTGGAGATCAGTGTTGTCCGCTCCAATGGTCGCGTCGATCGGGCGGCTGGCGTCGACTCCCCGGCGGTGCTGGGCGGAGTGACCAGAGTTGCCGCCGTCAGAATGCCGCCCCGGACAGCCAATCGCGTCCCGATCATCCAGGGGGCTCCGCAGGTCCTTGCGCTTGAATCCCGAATCGTAACCCATCCACTGAACATCTTTGATCCCGATATCGGGCCCGATGCCAGGCAGACACTTGAGGTGAGCCTCGATGCGCCACCTTTCGTTTCACTGGTCAAACCGGCGACCGGACGTATCTATTCACTCCGCATCGCACCCGGGTTCAGCGATGCCGGCAACTGGAATCTGCTCGTTACCGCACGTGACAGCGAGGGTGGGGTGACCACGAAGCCCATTGCGCTGACGGTTCGAAACGTCAACCGACCTCCGGTTGCAAGCGATCTGACTGTCAGTGGCACGGAGGACACCGAATTGATGATCACTCTTCAGGGGGATGATAGTGATCCGGGGGACACCCTCAGCTACTCGATCGCCATCCAGCCGATCCGCGGAACCCTCACCGGTTCGGACAAGATCCGTGTCTACACCCCAGGCCAAAATTACAGCGGCTTCGACAAATTTACTTACCGCGTCAGTGATGGAGATCTGATCAGCGCGTTTGCGACCGTGACGATCAATATTGCCGCGGTCAACGACCCGCCGGTCCTGACTTTACCGGCGGATCAGACGGTGACGCAGGGAAAACCCGTCTCTCTTCGCGTCACCGCCAGTGATCCAGACATCGGACAGACGCTGACGATCAGTGCCGGGTCTGTTCCGATTGGAGCGGCCTTCCGGCAGACTGCCAATACCGGTCTGCTCACCTGGACGCCGACGGCGAACCAGATTGGCCGGTACACGTTCACCTTCACCGTGACCGACAGCGCCAATCCTCCGGCCAGCGCGAGCGGCTCGGTGGTCGTCAATGTTGTCCGATAGTTGCTGAAAGTTAATGGTTGGGTATTGTCAGTCCCGGTCTCTTCTGCTCGCGGCGATGGCGTTGCGCCGCAGTCCGGCAAGCTTCGTCCGCTTGATCGGGCTGAGCCGAAAGCGTGTCGAAAACTCTGTCTGGGTGAGGGCGATCAGCTCGGCCAGGCCCGGAGCCGTCACTCCTTCCCGAGGTGTGAACCGTGCTTCAGGTGTTGGTTTCGAGAAACGCGACCATGGGCAGACATCCTGGCAGATGTCGCAGCCAAAGACCCAGTTTTCGAGGTTCGATCCGATCGGTTCGGGCAGCACCTCGTCGCGCAGCTCGATCGTGCCGTATGAGATACACTTCGTCGCGTCAAGCCGGTACGGTTCGATCAGCGCGCCCGTCGGACAGGCATCAAGGCAGGCCGTGCATTTGCCGCAGTGATCAGGTTCGATCAGTTGGTCATAGTCAAGCTCGATCGACAGCAGCAACTCGCCCAGAAAGACCCACGAGCCATACTTTCGCGTGATCACGTTGGTGTGCTTTCCGATCCATCCAAGCCCGGCGCGAACCGCCCACGCCTTGTCCATGATCGGGGCAGAGTCGACGCAGATTCGCCCCTCGACTCCCGGAACCTGCTCCGTTATCCAGCCGAGAAGCTGCTTCAGCTTGTCCCGCAGTACTTCGTGATAGTCGTCACCCCAGGCATAGCGCGAGATCTTGCCAACCTCCGGGTCATCGACGTGCTTCTCTGGCTGATAGTAGTTCAGCGCGACACAGACAACCGAGCGCGCCGCCGGCATCAACCGTCGCGGGTCGGTTCGCATTTCCGGATCGCGACCCAGATAGCCCATCTTTCCGTGAAGATTGGCCCCAAGCCACTCGCGTAACCGCGCCCCTTCGGCGGTCAGCTCTTCAGCCGCTACGATTCCGACCGGATCGAAACCCAGCTCCCGCGCTCTGATTTTGATCGCTTCCGCGTTGATCTGACTCATGCCAACTCAATAGGTAATCTCTTCCAGAAAGAGGCCCGAAGGTGGAGCAGTAACCCGCGCCGGATCGAGCCGGCCAGTTCCGCGTTGCCGCCCCGGCCGGTCGAGCAGTCCCACCAGGTCGTCGATGGTCGCCTCTCCGCGACCGACTTCGACCAGCGATCCAACCAGCCGCCGGACCATTTTCCATAAAAAGTGGGATGCCGTAATCTGAAAAATGATCAGATGGGCTTCGCTCGTGACCTGCGCTCCAAGTACCTTCACGAGTGAAGACTGATCCTCCCGCCGCGAATCGAACTCGCTGAAGGCGGAGAAGTCGTGCATTCCCGCCAGCCGCTCCGCCGCTGAATTCATTGCCGCGACATTCAGGCGATCCTTGATCCACCAGACATATTTTTTATCAAAGGCCGTGCGACGCGTCGAGATACGGTAAATGTAGCTTCGCGTTACCGCGTCGTGCCGGGCGTGAAACGTCGGCGCCACGTCGGCAACATCGAGCACATTGATGTCCGATGGCAGCTGGTCGTTCAGACCATACATTATTTCGCGCGGTCTGAGCCGCTCGATCCGCTGACGCAGCGCCGCCGGACTGCTGCCCCACCGCGGAAACTTGATGTGCGCAACCTGCGCCATGGCGTGGACTCCGGCATCCGTTCGTCCCGCGCCGCCAAGCTCGAGTGGCCGCTCAAAGAAGATCTCCGCTGCCCGGTAAAGCTCACCGCCGACCGTGCGCGCATTTGCCTGCGCCTGCCAGCCGCTGTATCGTGTACCGTCAAATTCAAGGGTTATTTTAAGTGTCCGCATAATAAAATCTGAAAATTACAGGTCTGGTCATTCCGGGAAGATTCCGGAATAGATTCGATGTCCGACTGATGTCGCTTCTTCAGCGTTAATCAGACATCGATGCCACCAACTTTGGGCCCACCCTTTGGCTGGGGTTTGATGAGGAGTGATGAACGACGTTCGCGCTCTTCGATCCGTGTTTCGGTAAAATATGACTGCCATTGCGCCGGGGCGTCGATTGTTTCACCGCCGTGCCGCGTGATCCGTTTGCGGACCTGACAAAGAACCGGAGTATTGATCGCGACACCAGAGACGATGACCTGGCCCTTGGTCAGTGCCGGCAACTCGTCGAGAAGCCTTCTTCCGGCCCCCTCGACCGACGAGGCGATCGTCTGCTGATCGATTGGATTGACGATCCGCATAATGAATTGTGTCATGCACTGCGAGAGCACGTCCTGATCGAGTTTGCCGGGACGCTGGGTGATCATGCCGATTCCAATCCCAAATTTACGCCCTTCGGAGAGGATCTGTTTCAGAATGTCGGTCGAGACGACCTTCACGCCGGCCGGGGCGTAGCGGTGGGATTCTTCGAGCAGTACAAAGACCGGATAGGGCAGGAACGATTCGTCTCCCTCGTGCGCGTTGCCGCGCACGGTTGCCATTCGTGCCTTGTTGGTTCTTCGCAGGATCGCGCCGACGATCACCTGTTGTTCGGTCTCGTCGATATCCGAGAGCTGAAGAATGGTGCATTGTCCCGGTCGGAAGAGGTCTTTGAGATCGAGATTTTCGTGATCGGAAAATATCCGTCCCTGCTCGAAGCGACGCCGGAGCCGCCATTCGAGCCCCTCGATGCTGCTGACATTGCCGCCTGATTTCCCCTCTTCATCGCCATATCGCTGGGCGAGCACCTCTGTCAGCAGATCCTGAAAACCCCACTGCCCACGCTCTCCACGCCCACGGGTGTTGATCAGCGCGCGAAAGGCCTGACTCAGGCAGCTGCGCATCTTTTCTGTCATCTCTGGCAGCAGGTAGACGATGTCAGATTCGGTCAGGCTCGACAACCGAACCTTGATCTTGTCCGGGGTGAAGATCTTCACTTCGGGATGGTAATTGGCCTGGCTGAACCCAGGGTGCTGGTGGATCTCCTGCAGCGTGCCATACTCGCCGTGCGGATCGATGATCAGGACTGCCGCGCGGTTATGCGGCATGAGCAGTTCTTCGAGCAGGACGCCGGCAAGATAGCTCTTTCCGGAGCCGGTGCTGGCGAGCACGGCAAGGTGAGTCGAGACGACTTCACGAACGGAAAGGACGATCGGCACGTCGTCGCTTCCGCGTGTCAGGAGCGAGCCGATGTGCGCGCCACCGGACTCGCCCTTTCGACGCGGTGAGAGCATGCTCGTCAGCATATCGTTCGAGGCGAGGTGGATCGACTGTCCGGGCATTGGCGGAATGCGTGGGTTGATGAAATCGTTCAGTGTGTCATTGAAGTAGCCGATCGTCTCGACCGAAATCTCGAAGATCTCCGCGTTGTCTGCCGGCAGCCCAAGCAGATTCGAGACCTCGGCCGGCGGAGTTCGCGGATCGACCAGAAAGCTGTCCGGAAGACTACGCACCAGCTTGCGGCCGGTGATGGTCCCGACTATCTTCCAGTCGGCGTCTCCCCCGACGGCGTTATAAAATACGAATTCACCCACCCGTGTATGTTCATTATCGGTGGTGATGAAGGAATATTCGTGCGGGCTCTCTCCCGGACCTTTGACAGTGCCGACCAGTCTCTCTTCCATGCCGGCCATGATAATGACTTATCGGTGAGAAGTCACGACTGCGGCGAGACAAACTGCGCCGACTCTTTGGCCAGCCAGGGTGAAGCGGCAGGGAGATGTCGAAGCGATAAGCTGTTACCGCAACTTTTCTATTGACTAACAGCCCGCAACTGGGGACGATAGCGGGGCTAATCATTACCTGAAAAATCAATCGGATGGATCATCAACTAAGCGGTTTGTGAAGGGATTTGTCGATGAGAATGGTTTCGACTGCCATTGGCACGAGCAGCGCCAGGATTGCGAGGCGAAGGGGTCTGGCGTTGATTGTTCTGTTTCTGGTTGCTGGCTGGCTGCGGGTGTGGCAGGGAAGCGGAGAAGCAGCGTCAAATTTGGATCAGGCCCGTGATCAGGTCAGCTTCGAGCGTGACATTCGTCCGTTGCTGATTGGGCGTTGCGCGGGGTGCCACGGGGCAGAGAAGCAGCGCGGAGGCTTGCGGCTTGACCGGCGTGAAGATGCCCTGCGCGGAGGAGCGGGTGGCGCGGTCATTGTGCCGGGAGATGCCGCCGGGAGCGAGCTGCTTCGGCGGGTGACGAGTCGTGAGCCGAGTGCCCAGATGCCGCCCACGGGTGAGCGGTTATCGGTCCGTGAGGTCGCGCTGCTCCGGTTGTGGATCGATGGTGGAGCGGCGTGGCCGGCGGACTCCGCGCCAGTGACAGCTTCAGCCGAGCCGCGACGCGCCGACAAGGCGACGTGGTGGTCGCTTCAGCCGCTCTCGACGGTGGAGCCTCCGCTGCCGGCCGGCATACCGGCAGAGTGGGCAGCCTCCCCGATCGACCGCTTTGTCTATGCCGGACTTGCCGCGAAGGGGCTTACCCCCGCGCCATCAGCCGACCGGCGAACCCTCATCCGCCGTCTCTACTATGATCTGACCGGCCTTCCGCCCACTCCGGAGGAGGTTGAATCTTTTGTCGCTGACACCGACCCGCGCGCCTGGGAGACCCTCGTCGATCGTTTGCTTGCCAGTCCACGCTATGGTGAGCAGTGGGGGCGACACTGGCTCGACGTCGCGCGTTTTGGCGAGAGCAAGGGCTTCGAGCAGAACCATATCATCAACAATCTGTGGCCCTACCGTGACTATGTGATCAAATCGTTCAATGATGACAAGCCTTTCAACCGCTTCATCATCGAGCAGCTTGCCGGGGACGTCATCGGTCAGGGTGATCCAGCGGTCGAGGTTGCCACCGGATTTCTGGTCTGTGGCCCCTACGATAGCGTTGGCAACAAGGATGAAGTGCAGCAGAAGGTCATTCGCGCCAACACCATCGATGACCTGATTACCACGACCAGCAACACGTTTCTTGGGTTGACGGTCAATTGCGCCCGTTGCCACAATCACAAATTCGATCCGATTCCAACCGAAGACTACTATCGATTACGGGCAGCGTTCGATGGAGTTGTTCACGGCGAGCGTGTGATTGCGACCGCGGCCGGGAAGAGCGCGCACGCCGCGCGAATAAAGCCGCCTGGTGAGCGACGAACCGCACTGACTCGTCAGATCGATGAGCTGGAAAAGTCGATTGCCGCCCGCTCGCTCGAGATTGCCAGGCATAAGACTGGATCAGCCTGGAAGCTCCCGGCAGTGACGCGCCACTTCAACGAGCATCGCTTCGATCCGGTGACGGCGCGTTATCTCAGATTCAGGATTCGGGCGACCTCTGATCGTCCGCGTTCCGGAGAGGGGGCGCGGCTCGATGAGTTCGAAGTGTGGACGAAGAAGGCTGGGGGTAAGTCGCGTAATATTGCGCTCGCCTCGTATGGGACGAGGGCGAGCGGGGCGACGCTTCGCCGCGCAGAGGATCAGGCGGGCACGGAGGCTTATGGTGTCGACCTGGTGACGGATGGACGGTTTGGTGAGCGCTGGTTTATTGGTTCTCCGGCGGAGTTGCAGCTTCAGTTTCCGCGACCGGAGCGGATCGAGCGAATCGTCTTTTCGCAGGATCGGACGGCGCTGCCAGGTGCTTCCGGCGTCCACCTTGGCCCCTTTGTCGCCGAGTATGACGTTGCGGTCTCGATGGACGGTAAGAACTGGCGCGAGGTCGCCGATTCGCAGGTTCGACCGCCTTGCAACGAGGTCCTGACGATCGAGCGATTCTCGTCGCTGGTAACGACTCCCGAAGAGGTGGCACGGCTACGCGTGCTGCGGGATGAGCGTCAGCAGGTTGAGCGTCAACTCCGGGAGATTCCGCCGCTGCCGCTCAATTGGGCGGGGAAGTTCGAGGAGCCGAAGGAGACAACCTATGTCCACAAGGGCGGTGATCCGATGCGGCGCGGCAGCGAGGTTCGTCCGGAGTCGCTGGCCGTTCTCGATCGGGCACTGCCGCGCTTCGAACTGCCAGCCGATGCCCCGGAGTCGCAGCGAAGGCTGGCGCTCGCCAACTGGATCGCGAGTAATGACAACCCACTCACCGCGCGTGTCATTGCCAATCGCCTCTGGCACTACCATTTTGGCACGGGGATCGTCGATACCCCGAGCGATTTTGGCTATCTTGGCGGCCGCCCCACCCACCCGGAGCTGCTCGACTGGCTGGCGCAACGGCTGAGACAGCACGGCTGGCGATTCAAGCCCCTCCATCGCGAGATTCTGCTCTCCAGAACCTGGCGGCAGGCCAGTGACCTTCGCGAAGCGGCGGCGCGGCTCGATGGCAGCGCGCGCCTCCTCTGGCGGTTTCCGCCACGCCGGCTCGATGCCGAGGAGATTCGCGATACGATGCTCAGCCTCGCCGGCACCCTTGATCTGAAGATGGGTGGGGCGGGATTCAGGCTCTATCGGTATCTGGAAGACAATGTCGCAACCTATGTCCCACTTGACGCTCCGGGACCAGAGACGTGGCGACGCGCAATCTATCATCAGAATGCGCGCTCTTCGCTGGTCGATGGACTGACCGATTTCGACCTGCCGGACAATGCCTCGACCGCGCCGACACGGATCAGAACCACGTCGCCGCTTCAGGCACTGACCCAGCTCAATCATCGCCTGACGCTCGATCTGGCCGAGTCGCTCATCTCACGGCTCGGGCGCGAGGCGACAACAGACGATGCCGCACGGATTCGACGCGCCTTCGCCCTCGCTTTTCAGCGACCACCTTCGTCGACGGAGATGGATGCCGCAATTAAACTGATCGAAAAGCACGGCTGGCGCGCCTTTACACGCGCTATGCTCAACGCCGATGAACTCTTTTTTCTAAGGTAGCGTCAGCCATGCTGCGCCGAGGTGGAAATGAAAATCCCGAACTTGAACGCCATCGATCTGACACGACGAACTTTTTTGAGTGATGCGATTACCGGGATGACCGGGGTCGCCCTGACGAGCCTGCTCGGTGATGAGATTCGTGCCGCATCGCAACTGCAGCATCACGCGCCGCGTGCGAAGCAGGTCTTGCAGATATTTTGCCCAGGTGCGGCTTCGCACCTCGATCTCTGGGATCACAAGCCGGCACTCGAAAAATTTGATGGCACGCCAATGCCCGGCGCAGAGGAGGTCACTTTTCAGGGTAAGAACGGCAACCTGATGAGATCACCGTGGCCATTTGTCCCGGCAGGAAAGAGCGGAAAGCGGATCACCTCGTTGCTTCCGCACCTTGCCGCGCACGTCGATGAGATCGCCTTCATCCATTCGATGACTTCACGCTCGAATACACACGGTCCGGCGAGCGTGTTTATGAATACGGGCTCTGTTCGTGAAGGGTTTCCGTCCGCTGGAGCGTGGGCGGGATATGCGCTTGGCAGCCTCAATGACAATCTGCCGACCTTTGTCGCGATCACAGACGTTCGCGGTGAGCCACCCAACGGTAAGGCCAACTGGGCGAGCGGTTTTCTTCCGGCCCAGCACCAGGCCGTCATGCTCGCCGCCCACCAGCCACTTCGTAATCTGAACCGACCCGGCACGATCAGCGGCGAAGAGGATCTTGCCACACGTGATTTCCTTCGTAATCTGAACGAAGAGAATGCGCGTCGCCATCCCGGAGAGACCGATCTACAGGCACGCATGGCTTCCTACGAGCTTGCCGCACGAATGCAGCTTGCCGCACCCGAGGTCGCCGATCTCAATCGTGAGCCGGCAAACATCCGCAAACTCTATGGCACGGATGACCCGAATCCGCTCAAGGCCGCTTACGCGCGCAACTGCCTGCTCTCGCGACGCCTCCTCGAAAAGGGCGTCCGCTACGTCAGCCTCTATTGCGCTTCACGCGCCAGCGGCGTCGACGGGCTCCTCAATTGGGATGCCCATCGAACTCTCAAAACCGATTATGAACGCCACTGCCCCATCTTTGATCAACCGACTGCCGCGCTGCTGACGGATCTTCGTCAGCGCGGAATGCTCAAAGACACCCTTGTTCTCTGGGTTACCGAGTTCGGTCGCATGCCGACTCATCAGGAAGGAACCACCGGCCGCGATCATAACCCGGATGGCTTCACCCTCTGGATGACCGGAGCCGGCGTGCGTGGCGGAATCAGTTATGGCGCCACCGACGACCTTGGCCGTCGCGCGGTTGAAAATGTCGCAACCGTCTACGATTTCTACGCGACTGTCCTCTACCTGCTCGGAATCGATCACGAACGACTGACCTACTATCACAACGGGATGAACCGCCGGCTGACCGATGTCCACGGTCACGTCATTCACGATATCATTACCTGATTAAAGCCGCTCTACCCAGAGCTTTCCGGGAATTGCTCAACACCCCAAAACGCGCATAAGGTGCTGACCAATATAATCGCACTTGAGTGTTGATAAAATATAGAGGCTCAATTTTTTGAGAGTCGAAATATAGTACCTGATTCGACAGAAGCCCACCCCCGATTAGTGCGGAACTTACCAGCTTCGTGGAACCCTCAAGAGTAGCTCCTCACCCTCAGCCAGAGGGTGGTTAATCTTTCACGTAATTTCGATAAAGTTGAAGCAGGAGTGATTTGACCGGTCTATTCCAGGTCAGATTAGGCATCTTCGTTAGCGGAACAACACGTTAAGTTCAGGCAATCTGTCTTGATAAATATTTTTTCTTTAATAATTTTACCAATAAAATATTTTCATTTATCAATTAAATTTGCCAAATATGCACACTTAATGATAAGGGTACAGCCGCTGCTTTCTGAATGCCAATACGAGAATTCAAAATCCTGAATGATGCCGCTTGATTTCTGTTCAATTGACGATGGAGTACGCACACAGAGACCTGATTTGAAAAATATTTATAAAAAAGCAGTATCGTATTTTGGAGCAATAACGATCTGTGTGCTGGTTGGGTTGGAAACGGGAGTTGAAAGGGAAAGGCAGGGCGTGCAGTTTGGGCCAGGCAGGGAGAGTGCAGAAAAAGGCCGTGCGGTAACGGGAACGGCGGAAAAGCTGCCAGCGGGGCTGGAT
>JBEIMN010000063.1:0-10587 GCA_040378705.1 Acidobacteriota bacterium | reverse complement strand
GTCATCGACCACGCCGTTTGCAGCGGGAAGACGGACTGAATACAGGCTCTTTGCGAATGGCAGCACGGATTACACGATCATCGTCGGTACGAAGGCTTCCGAGTCAGAGCGCTGGGCCGCACGGGAATTGCAGCAATGGTTCGGAAAGGTCAGTGGCGCGCAGATTCCGATCCGGAGCACGGCTGAGGCGACTGGAGACCACCTGATCGTTGTCGGGTTCAACGAGCTTGTCGGGAAGCTTATTGGGACTGGGAGCAAGATTAGCGAACCGGCGCTCGACGATGAGTCGTTCGTCTATCACAACGCCGGGCCGGCGCTGCTGATTTATGGCGGAAGGCAGCGCGGGACAATGTACGGGGTGATGAGTTTTCTCGAACGCGAGCTGGGTTGCCGGTGGTATACGCCCCGCGTCAGCATCGCACCGTCGCGTCAGAGCTACGCCTTCACCTCGCTCCACCATCGTGAAGCTCCCGGGATAAGGGTCCGTAACGATTTCTATTTTGAGGCCTTCGATCCGACCTGGGCGGCGCATAACCGGATGAACGGAACGATGGGTCACCAAGAGCAGCCGGGAGGTGTCGAAGCCTACTGGGGCGTCCACACCTTCTATCAGTTCGTTCCGCCAACAGAATTTTTCCAGAACCATCCTGAGTACTTCAGTCTGATCGATGGTAAGCGAACCTGGGATCGGGCGCAGCTCTGCCTGACCAATCCGGAGGTACTGGCGATTGTCACCGACCGACTGCGCCAGGCGATGCGTCAGCACCCGGAGTATCTCATCTACTGCGTTTCGCAGAATGACTGGCTCAATCCCTGCCAGTGTGACAAATGTCAGGCGATTGCGAAACGGGAGGGGAGTGAGGCGGGGCCGATCATCTGGTTCGTCAATCAGGTTGCCGCGGCGGTCGAGAAAGAGTTTCCACGGAAATATGTCGGAACGCTTGCCTACCAGTACACGCGCCAGCCGCCACTGACCGCGCGTCCACGCGCAAATGTCGTCGTCAGGCTGTGCAGTATCGAGGCCTGCTTTGCGCATGATTTCCTGAGTTGTCCGCGCAACGCATCATTCGTCAGGGATCTGCAGGGCTGGGCACAGGTCTCGCCGCAGCTCTATATCTGGGATTATGTGGTAAATTTCAACCACTACATTATGCCTTTTCCGAACTTTCGTGTGCTGCAGCCAAACATTCAGACGCTGCGCTCGAACAAGGCGATCGGGATCATGGAGCAGGCAGCATATCAGAGTCGGGGTGGAGAGTTCGCGGAGCTTCGCGCATACGTACTGGCACGACTGCTCTGGAATCCGGACGGTGAGGTCGAGGAGTTCATCAACGACTTCATCTTTGGATATTACGGTCGGAGCGGGCAGTACATCCGCCGCTACTTCGATCTGCTGCACGGCCGGATTGGAGCGGAGTCACATATCCATCTTGGATTGCGACCGGACGACAGCATCTTCAGTGATCAGTTCGTTCGTGAAGCGGACAGGTTTTTCGACGAGGCCGAGGCGGTAGCCGACAATGAAGAGATTCGGGTGCGTGTCGAGATGGCACGGCTTCCGCTGCTCTACCTGAAATGTCAGCGTTCGCCACTGGTCTCAAGGTACGATGGAACGTATGAACGATTCCGGTCGATCGTTGCCCGCGAAGGGATCACGCATTACGCCGAGAGCGGTCCCGGGCATCGTGAGGCCTTCAACCAGAAGATCGAGAGTGCCAAATAATTACGAATAATTACCGATAATCACGGATAATAATTGTCGATCAAGATCATGAAAAATCTACAACTGCTGTTTATTACCCTTTTCGTACTGTTTCTATCATCCACCGGCAAAGCGCAGACGGGTAGCGGGCTGGATCTGACGAATGGAGTGGTCGTGGTCTCCGGTACCCTTTCCGGCCCGGAGAACAAGGCCGTCCAGATGCTGATCGAAGAGGTCGCGCGGCGGGCGGTGGTGCGATTGCCACGGTTGGCGCAAAACCCAGGTGGGCGCCCCGTGATCACGATTAGTCGCGCGGGCAGCGGACTGCCGCCTGAGGGGTATCAGATCAGAACGACTTCGAGTGAAGTCACAATCATCGGCAACGACGCGCGAGGGGTGCTGTTTGGGGTCGGGCATCTGCTCCGTTCGCTCGCGATCTCGGAAAACAGGATCATCCTGCCGGCAGCGCTGAATGTGACGACCTCGCCGAAGTATCCGCTGCGCGGGCACCAGCTCGGCTACCGTCCAAAGACCAACTCTTATGACGCGTGGGATGTTGGGCAGTGGGAGCAGTACATTCGGGATCTTGCGGTGTGGGGGACAAATGCGATCGAGCTGATTCCGCCACGTTCGGATGACGATGGAGACAGCCCCCACTTCCCACTGCCGCCAATGAAGATGATGATCGAGATGTCGCGGATCTGCGCCGAATACGGGCTGGATGTCTGGATCTGGTATCCGGCGCTCGACAAAGACTACGCTGATCCGGCGACGATCGAGTTTGCGCTGAAGGAGTGGGGAGAGGTTTTCCGGCAACTGCCCCGGATCGATGCGGTCTTCGTCCCCGGGGGGGATCCGGGCTCCACCCCGCCAAAGCTGCTCATGAACCTGCTGGAGAAGCAGACGGCCAACCTCCATCGCTATCATCCACGAGCGGGAATGTGGGTTGCACCGCAGGGATTCACGCAGGTCTGGCTGGACGAATTCATGGAGATCGTGCGCCGGGAGCCGCAGTGGCTTAGTGGAATCGTCTACGGTCCACAATCAAGACTGACGCTGCCACAGATGCGCGCGGTGGTACCGGCGAAGTATCCAATTCGCCACTATCCCGACATTACGCATACCCGACAGTCGCAGTTTCCGGTTGTCGACTGGGATCTCGCCTTCGCGCTGACCGAGGCGAGGGAACCGATCAACCCGCGTCCAACCGATGAAGCGCATATCTTTCGAATGCTGCAAAAAGATACCAACGGATTCATCACCTACTCTGAAGGCTGCAATGACGACGTCAACAAGATCGTCTGGAGTGCGTTGGGCTGGAATCCGGAGGCGCCGGTGCTCGAGGTTCTGCGTGATTACAGCCGATACTTCATCGGCCCGGCAGTTGCGGACAGTTTCGCGCAGGGGCTGCTGGCGCTCGAGCGAAACTGGCGCGGCCCGGCAGTGACAAACCATGGCATCGAGGTCACGCTGCGCCAGTTTCAGACGCTGGAGCGGCAGGTGCGACGCGCGGATCTGCGAAACTGGCGTTTTCAGCAGGCGCTTTACCGCGCCTATTACGATGGATATGTCCGAAGCCGTGCAATCTATGAAGCCAGTCTGGAAGACCAGGCGCTGGGTCGGCTGCGTGAGGTGGCGCGAGTCGGATCGACGGCCGCGATGGCCGAGGCGGAGCGGTTGCTTGACCGTGCAGTGACAGAGCCGACCGCCCAGGATCGACGAACGCGGGTCTTTGAACTGGGTGAGGCGTTGTTTCAGAGCATCCGCATGCAGCTGAGTGTCGAGAAATATCAGGCAATCGGAGTTGGCCGTGGCGCCAACCTGAACACGATCGACTTTCCGCTCAATGACCGGCTCTGGCTCAAGCAGCGGTTCAGCGAAATCCGCAAACTGGAGAGTGAGGCAGAGCGTCAGAAGCAGTTGGCGGAGATCGTCGACTGGACCAATCCGGGTCCGGGCGGGTTTTATGACGATCTTGGCAATCTGAGCCGCCAGCCGCACCTGGTCCGGACGCCGGGCTTCGAGAAGGATCCGTACCTGCTCGAGTCGAGTGTCGTCAGCATGGTCGGGCAGTATGACGGCACTGTCGCCCTGCGCAAGGACGAGTTCGCGTTGACGGGTGTCGGGTTCCAGCCATATGGCCGAATGTCCTGGTGGGACATTGCCGAATCTTACTATGAAACTCCGCTGAAGATGAGCTATACCGGTCTCGATCCGGGTGCGCAATACAAGGTGCGAATCGTCTATGGCAGCGCGACGCAGCAGATACCGATCCGGCTGGTCGCGAATGACAAGTATGAGATCCATCCATTGATCACGAAAAAGCTCCATCCGGTCGAGTTCGACGTACCGGTGGCGGCAACCGCCTCCGGCGAGCTGAATCTTAGCTGGACGCAGGGTCCGGGCAGCCGGGCCGCCGGACGTGGAACACAGATAGCAGAGGTTTGGTTAATAAAAAAATGAACGGCAAAGAACTTAAGGAAGCATTGCATTCGGGGCGTCGTGCCTATGGAACGATGATCGCGTCGACCTCGCCACACTGGCCGCAGGCAGTCAAATCGACCGGGGCCGATTTCGTCTTCATCGATACAGAGCACATCGCGATCGACCGGACAACCCTCGCGTGGATGTGCCAGACCTATCGCGCGCTCGGACTGGCGCCGATCGTCCGAATTCCCTCGCCGGATCCATATGCGGCGACAGTTGCGCTCGATAATGGGGCGAACGGCGTGCTCGCGCCATACATCGAGACCGTCGAGCAGGTGCAGCGGCTGCGCGGAGCCGTCAAATTGCGCCCGCTCAAAGGTCGTCTCCTGGAAGAGGTTCTGAGCGGTGAGCGCAAACTAGAGGGTGAACTGCTCGACTACATCGAGCGGCGATGCGCGGAGAATCTTCTGCTGATCAACATCGAGAGTGTACCGGCAATCGAGGCGCTCGACGATCTGCTGGCGGTACCGGGCGTTGACGCGGTTCAGGTTGGCCCGCACGACCTGTCGTGCAACCTTGGGCTGCCCGAAGAGTGGTCGCATCCCCGCTTCGAAGCGGCAATCCAGACGATCATCGCGAAGGCACGCGCTCACGGTGTCGGTGCAGGGATCCATTACTGGTGGGGGATCGAGAACGAGTTGCGCTGGGCGAAGGACGGGGCAAACCTGATCGTCCACTCAGGCGACATCGCTCTTTTTGCGGACACGCTGCGCACGGATCTCGCGCGTTTTCGTGACGAGTGTGGCGATGCCGGACAGCAGCTTACCGCAAGCTATGAGTGACGCCTGAACACTACCAGCCTGAACACTATCAGATCAATGTGACCACGGCAGCAATGGAATCGAGGTGTTGAATGAGACGAGGGAGTAAAACCCACCGACTGGCAGTTGGTCATCTCGTGGGGGTGATGGCTGAGATGCTGTTGCTGGTCTGCCTTGCAACCGCGGCAGTCCCGGCAGGGCCGGCGACTAAAGTGGTGACGGCGGCACGGCCAAACGTCATCTTCATCCTTGCGGATGACCTTGGCTGGGCAGATCTGGCCGTTTATGGTGCGGACCTGCACGAGACGCCCAATATTGACCGGATGGCACGGGCCGGGGTTCGTTTTACACAGGCCTACGCCATGCCTGTCTGCTCTCCGACGCGTGCGACCCTCATGACTGGAAAGCACGCCGCCCGGCTCAACCTGACGGTCTGGCGTGAAAGCGCTGTCGACCGTGAATCAGAGTCACGTCGTTCGCGGAACAGGCTCCTGCCGCCAATCACGGCGTTCGACCTCGATTCAGGGGAGGTGACGATCGCCGAGGTGCTCAAAGCTGCCGGATATCTGACCTTTCACGTTGGAAAGTGGCATCTTGGCGATGCCGCTCATTCACCAGAGAGCCAGGGCTTCGATCTGAACATCGGCGGAACCCACTGGGGAGCACCGGCAACATTCTTCTGGCCATTTCGCGGAATGTTTGGGCAGTCGCGTGAATTTCGGTATGTGCCAGGGCTTGGCCCGGGTCGGGATGGCGAATACCTGACCGATCGTTTCACGGACGAGGCGATCGAGTTGATTGACGCAGCCGGGGCGCGACCATTCTTTCTCAATCTCTGGTATCACAATCCGCACACCCCCATCGAGGGTAAACCGGCACTCGTCGAGAAGTACCGTCGTAAGCTGAGACCAGGCCTGCGTCATCAGAACCCCGACTATGCCGCAATGATCGAGACCCTCGATACAAACGTCGGACGCCTCATGGATCATCTTCGAAAGCGGCAGTTGACCGAGCGAACCATCCTCGTCTTCACCTCGGATAATGGCGGCTACATTGGCCAGTACAAGGGGCAACAGGTAACAAATAACGCTCCACTCCGTTCCGGGAAGGGCTCGCTTTATGAGGGAGGAGTGCGAGTTCCACTGATCGTTCAGTGGCCGGGAGTCGCGCGACGTGGAGCAGTGGTCGAAAATCCAGTCGTCAGTATGGACCTCTTCCGAACCTTTGCCGAAGCGTGCGGAGCAAAGGGCGACACCGGTACCGACTCCGTCAGTCTGCTCCCGCTAATTCGCGGCGAAAAACCGGATCGTGAGGCGCTCTTCTTCCACTACCCACACTACTACCCGACAACCACCCCGGTCAGCGCCGTTCGCCTCGGCGACTGGAAACTGCTCGAGTACTTCGAGGATAACCACATCGAACTCTACAACCTGCGCGAGGATCCGGCAGAGCGGAATGACGTCGCGAAACGTGAGCCGGACCGGGCGGCACTCCTGCTCGAAAGGTTGCGCGCCTGGCGCCGTGAAGTCGATGCCCGACTCCCTTCACCCAATCCCGCATTTCAGTGACGATTTCGTCGGAGGGTGCAGCCTGCATTTATCACCGACTCACGGCTCACCGGGTCAGGGGCGGTTCTCTGGTTTCAATTCCGTTCCGTTTCTGATTTAATTCTGCGAATATGACCACTGAAAATATTAGTTCCAAGCTCCAGGTCCGGCACGATGGCCGGCAGGCAAATGATGAATTGCGACCCGTGCAGATGATCTGCAGTTTTACACGGTATGCGGAGGGTTCGGTTCTGATCGAAGCCGGCCACACACGTGTGCTCTGCACGGCCTCGGTCGAGGAGAAGGTGCCCGGATTTTTGAAAGGAAAAGGTGTCGGCTGGGTAACGGCAGAGTATTCAATGCTGCCACGAGCGACGCAGACGAGAAGTTCGCGCGAGGTCTCACGAGGCGGTCTTTCTGGCAGAACACACGAGATTCAGCGATTGATCGGGCGGAGTCTTCGCTCAATCGTCGACATGGCCGCGCTTGGCGAGCGGACAGTGACGATCGATTGCGACGTCATACAGGCCGATGGTGGAACGCGGACCGCGGCCATTACCGGCGGATTCGTCGCCCTCGCCCTTGCCCTTGGAAAACTTCACCGTGAGGGGAGGCTCGAACGTCCGGTGCTGCGTGACTATCTCGCCGCGGTCAGCGTCGGAATCGTCGGAGACCAGATTCTGCTCGATCTCGATTACAGTGAAGACTCTGCGGCTGAGGTCGACATGAACGTCATTCGAACCGGTGGGGGACTCTTCGTCGAATTGCAGGGAACGGCGGAGACTGAACCATTCAGTCGCCAGCAACTCGATGGCCTGGTGAATGCAGCAGAAACCGGCATCGACCGCCTGATCGCAATTCAGCGCCAGGTCCTGACCGAACAACTTGGTGGCCCGGAGATCCCGGTGCTGATCCCACCCGCCGATCGACGAAAAGTTAACTGGAAAGAGGATGCATTATGATGAAATATCAGAAAAACCTTGGATATCTCGGGCTCGCGCTTTCAATATTCCTGCTCACAACAACGCTCAACTCAGTCGGTCTCGCGCAGGAGGTCTTCGAAGATCCGGAAGGGAAATATGTCGTCACGCTGCCGAGCGGCTGGCTGGGAATCATCAACCAGGATGCACTCGGACGCAATGAAGTCAATATCGTTTTCAAGGTGCGCGAAAATGGATCACTGAAGATCCGGCGGGTCGAGAACCCGGACCCGGCAGTCGAAGTGTTGGAATACGCCAACAAGGACGAGGCTGATCGCGTCCGCTTCGCTCCCGGATATACCAAAATTCGCATGGAAAAATTTCTTATCGCCGCCGGCAAATACGGTGGACTGCTCTCTTATGATTACCAGACAGTGAGCAATCAACCATTTACCGGCCGTGTCTACTATGTCAGAACTGACGACCAGACGGTCTATATCCTCCACTTCACCGGGCGGAAGAGTATCCTTGGGTCGCTAAGAAATCAGACCGATTCGATTGCTCGTTCATTCAAATCGAAATAGTCGCAATCTGAAAATGAGGCTCAGCGGGCCAGCCGGTCAGGGAAAACATCTCTGACCGACTGGCCCTTTTCAAATGCCCCTCAGATCTTTTTTCCGGCGCTGACGCCTGGCAATTCAGCAAGGGTCACGGTCAGGCTGAGCTTGGCGCGGCCACGAATAAGATCGACCTGAACAGGATCACCAATCTTCTTTGAGTTGAGGACACGATCTAGGTCATCACTCGTTCGAACTGGCTGGCCGTCGAGCCCAACGATGATGTCGCCGCCAACCGGAACCAGATAGCGTCCGATCTGCACCTGTTCAGTCGCACCGCGAAGTCCGGCCCTCGCGGCGGAACCGCCCGGAGTGACTTCGGCAATCAGCAGTCCCTCATTGACCGGAAGCTCGATTATCTGTGCAAGGCGGGCGTTGATCGGAATCGGGGAGACGCCAAGCTTCGGTTTCCGAACCCGCCCGAACTGGAGAATATCGTTGACGACCCGGCGCGCGGTGTCGACGGGAACCGCGAATCCAATCCCCACCGATCCTCCGGATGGACTGTAGATCATGGTATTGATTCCAAGTATCTGTCCGCGTGAATTGAGCAGCGGCCCGCCGGAATTGCCGGGATTGATCGCGGCATCGGTCTGGATGGCGCCCTCGATAAGACGATTGGTAAATTCGGACCGCAACGGCCGCGAGAGACCGGAGACGATTCCGGTCGTCAGTGTTCGGTCAAGTCCAAATGGATTGCCGATCGCGAGCACTTTCTGGCCAACGAAGACCGATTTGGAATCACCGAGCGGGACCGGCACCAGTTCAGACGCCTGCGCATCAATCTTGATCACTGCCAGATCATTGTCCTGATCGACTCCAAGCACGCGTGCCGTGAAGGTGTGATTGTTGGAGAGAGTTACCTCAAGTTTTTCCGCCTCCTGAATGACGTGATAGTTCGTGAGGATATTCCCTTCCTTATCAAGAACCGAGCCGGAACCCGTGCCCTGCTGAGGATAGGCATTGAACCAGTCCTGGACGATGACCGTCGAAGTAATATTGACGACTCCGGGACTGAATGCCTGATAGATCTCCTGGTTGTTCTTCTCATCAGTGGCAACGGATGGATCCGTCAGCGAAGCGAGTGCCTGAACCTCTGCCAGAGGCTTGCCCCCCTCTGCCCCTGCCCAGCGCTGAAGTAACCGCGACCCGACACGATCGTAAAATATGACCGTGCTGGCGGCAAATACCGCCGTCAGTAAAGCCAGGACCACAAGCTGCCTGGCGGTCAGTTGATATCCCATAGACTCCTTCTCCCCCTGCAAGATTGTTCTCTCTTCCGCGAATCTCGCGGTAATGCCCGAATGGCAAGACTTACCATCATTCGACAATGTATTATTACCCTTCGCGCCTTCAAAATGTTTCATTAAACCTGTGCCTGAACCCATGCGAAGATATTTTATCATCCTGACGATCATTTTTGTGCTGGCAACTCTGCTTCGTGCCCCCCAAACCAGTGGGAGCGGGCAGGAGCAGGAACAGAAGTCCAAAACGGTGGGCACCGCGAGCACTGCCGGGAGCTCAGAGCAGCGAAATGAGACACTGATCCGGATCGACACCGAATTGGTGCAGATCGACGTCGTCGTCGAGGACGAAAAGGGGCTCCTCGTTCGCGATCTGAAGCGGGATGATTTCCAGTTGATCGAAGATGGAAAGCCGCAGAAGATCGCCTATTTTTCAGCCGGCACAGCCTCGCGCCCGGCACGCTGGCCGGGAAGTCCTGTCGCGCGAAAAGGTGCGGTCGAGAACCCCTCATCCGCGACCGAAGAGACTGTCGATACCGGACGCTACATCGTACTGGCAGTCGACGACCTGCACCTCTCACCCGGAAGCCTGCTCGTCGCCCGGCAGTCGCTGCAAAAATTTATCGATCAGCAGATCAGCCTCAACGATCGGACCTCCCTGATAACCACCAGTGGGATGCTCGGTCAGTATCAGCAGTTCACCAATGAGCGGGAACTGCTGCGCCGGGCAGTCAGTCGGCTGAGCGTCCGGGAACGGGTCGCCAGCGGAGCACTCGATACTCCGCGGATCAGCCCCTACCAGGCAGAACTGATCGACAGCAACGACCCCGACTCCCTCGAGCTCGCCGTGCAGGAGATCATGCTCGCCCTCCGTGTCGATCGCCGCCAGGCGACCGGAATGGCCCAGGGCCGCGCGCGACAGATCGTCTCCGAAAACAATTCGGTGACCATGGCGACCCTCTCGACACTCGAAAATGTCATCCGTGATCTGAAATCACTTCCGGGAAGAAAGGTGATGATCCTCGTCTCGGACGGATTCCTGCTTGGTGGAATGCGTGACAGCCGCCACTATGACCTGCGCCGAATCACAGACGCCGCAACAAAGGCCGGTGTGACCATCTATTCGATCGATGCCCGCGGACTGATCGCCCTTCCCGGTGAAATGGATGCCTCACAACCGGGCGGAATGTCGCCAACGCTGCCCGGAGTTCGGTCGCGGATCGCCTTCGGCTCAATCGAGGCCCAACGCGACGGAATCAATGCCCTCGCTGCCGACACCGGCGGCAAGGCAATTTTCAATAATAACGAT
>JBEIMN010000062.1:0-10676 GCA_040378705.1 Acidobacteriota bacterium | reverse complement strand
CGATGATGACAAGGGCAGGAATTCCGATCTTCTCATTCAACCAATATTTCAAATGGGACAAGGAACTGGGCGTTGCGGTTCCGGCTTTCCGGCCTGTTTTCCTGTTGAAATCGCCCTGGCTGCCCTGGTTGACGGCTTCAACCGTCGGAGGCGCCAGCTCTTCTGAATTGACCCGAGCAGAATCGGCCTGATTTGGGTTGAGTCTAAAGGTTGGGACGTAGTGGCCTTTCGGCAGTTCGATGATCACTTCGTCGCTCGATCCGGTCTCGAGATAGTATTCGGCCAGCTTCTTTCGCAGGTTGGCGGCCTGAACGCGGACGACGTTGTCGATTCGCGGGTCGAAGTCGGCCGGGCGATGGAAGACTTCGATTCCGAGTGAGATCTCTTTCAGGTTGTCAGTCTTACCGTTCAGCGAAGAGCTGACGGCAAACGACAGGAATTTCTCCAGACTGCGTGCCTGGCGAAAGTGCCGGCTGGCCAGAATCAGGGCCAGTTGCCGTTCGATCTGCTCTCTGGATGGTTCTGTCTTCACTCCATCCGATGTTGAAAATGGCATGTTTCTCGGTATTTCCTGACGATAATGGGTTGTTAATTGGAATGAAGGTCGGTTTTTACCGTAAATTTACCTCAATTTACTTTGCCTGAGACTGGGTTGAGCCCATTATGCATTCTCACAGAATAGAAATCTCTATTTTAAGTTTTCATTCACGGTATTCATTACACGGTTTTCATTAAAAGTTTCCAGACAAAGGTTTCAGAACAGATTGTCAGGACACAATTGAAATCGGCCCGGCCCGCTGAAGAGCGGTTTGGGCTGCACCTTCCGTACCAGCTTCTAACTGAGTACACAAGTCACATAGCTTATGATAAGTAACCGAGTATAGATGGCGGCATTGAATCGGGCAATGTCCGCAGGGCAGGTCTGTGACCGGGCCCCATAAGGTAGTTGCCGTAAGGCAATTGCCGTAAAGCATTTGCCGTAAAGCATTTGTAAGACAGTGGAGTGGACTGTCTGGTGGCCGCCAATCCATACCCGGCAGGAGGAAATGAGATTATGCGAAGAGAGATGATTCGAATGATGGCAGGCCTGACGCTCCTGCTTTTGGTGGCAGGTCTGCCTGGTGGTATGACGACAGTGATTGGGCAGACCTCGCAGGGGACGATCACCGGAACGGTGACGGATCAGACCGGGGCTGTAATCGCCAATGCGACGATTACGGCACTGCGGGTTGAGACCAATCAGAAATTTACGGTAACCAGTTCGTCGGACGGAGTCTACGCGATTCCGCTGCTGCCGATTGGTGGGTATGAGCTGACGGTGGGAGCGCCGGGCTTTTCAGGTTATAAGCAGCCAAATATTACGCTGGAGGTGGCGCAGCGGCTCCGGGTCGACGTCGTGCTTCAGGTTGGGGATGTTTCGACGACGGTAACGGTGACGGATGAGGTGTCGCGGGTTCAGACGGAGGCTTCGAGCCTTGGGACGGTTGTCGAGAGGGAGCGGATCCAGAATCTGCCGCTCAATGGGCGGCACGTCTTCAATCTGGTGAAGCTGATTCCTGGGGTGCAGCCGCGTAATCGAGGTGCGGATGGCTTCGCGGAGGTCGACAACCAGAGCTTCTCGCAGATCAGTTTCAATGGCGGTTCAGTCTACAGCAATCAGATATTTCTGGATGGGGCTTCAAACACGGTGCCGGTTCATAACGAGATCAGCGTCGTGCCGATGGTCGATACGGTGGAGGAGTTCCGGGTTCAGACCAACAGTCTGGCGGCGGAGTTCGGGCAGACGAGTGGAGGAGTGATCAGTGTCGTGACGCGTGGCGGGACGAACCAGTATCACGGATCGCTTTATGAGTTCTTCCGGAACGACATCCTCGATGCTCGAAACGCTTTTCTGACGACGCGTGACCCGATCACCGGGCGAATCAAACCGATACTTCGATACAATCAGTATGGTGGGACTTTGGGAGGGCCGTTGCCGCTTCCGGGATTTGAGAAGGGGCGGCCGCGGATCGTCAGCGGCAAGGATCGAACATTCTTCTTTGTCGGGTATGAGCGGTGGAATTACCGGACGGCGAATATCAATCGGGCGACGGTTCCGACAGCAGCGGAGCGGGCGGGCGATTTTTCAAATACGCGTGACGGGAGCGGGAATCTGCTGACGCTGTATGATCCGGCGACGACCCGTGTCAACCCGGCCGGGAGTGGGTTCATTCGCGATCCTTTTCCTGGCAATATCATTCCGAAAAACAGGATCGATCTTCTCAGCCAGCGGCTTTTGCAGTTCATGCCGTTGGCGAATGTCGCTCCGAACAATCAGTTTACCAACGCCAACAACTATCTGACCCTCGTCAGTTTTCCGATCGATCAGGGGCAGACGAGCATCAGGATTGACCATACGATCAGTGACCGGGACAAGATATTCGGGCGGTACACCGGGTCGCGGAACACGCGTTCGAATCGGGCCTGGAACAATGGCGATGCGGATACGGACGCGCGCGACGATCAGCGCGACAATCACAACATCGTCGTCAGCGAGACGCACGTCTTTTCGCCATCGGTTGTCAATGAGATCAAGGTGAGCGCGGTCCGGCAGTATCTTGTGTTTCAGCATCCGAGTTTTGACAAGGGGTATCCGGCACAGCTCGGGTTTCCGTCGATCTTTCCGCAGGATGCGCTGCCGCCGGTGATCATTGATGGGCTGCTTCCATTCGGATCGGGTCGGGGTGGATTCGCGGGGGGCCATCGGCGCCACCACACGGTTCAGTTTACCGACAGTCTGACGTGGACGAAGGGGAGCCACGTGGTCAAAATGGGGACGGATCAGCGCTGGAACCGGCTCAATTTCATCAATCGGCTCAACCCCTCGGGCAACTTTCAGTTTGGGGCGGCGCTGACCAACAATCCACAGAAGCCGGCAGGTACCGGGTTTGCGTTTGCGACCTATCTGCTGGGTGAGGTGACGAGCGGCAGCCAGTCGGTGCGCCCCTCCTTATCGTTCGATTCGGCGTCAAATGGAAGCTATATCCAGGATGACTGGAAGGTGACCAGGCGGCTGACGCTCAATCTTGGGCTGCGATACGACTATGCGACAGGTCCGATTGAGCGCTGGAATCGCAGTTCCAACTTCGATCCATTCGTCAACAACCCCGATACCGGTACGAAGGGGGCGTTGCTCTACGCCGGAGTGACGAAGGATCGTCATTTCACGATCCCGCCGAAAGACAACTTTGGGCCGCGATTCGGTTTTGCGTGGGATGTGAAGGGAGATGGTCGGATGGCGGTTCGCGCCGGTTATGGTCTGATCTACAACGCGATCGAGAGCGGCGATACGGCGGGAGACTCCTCCAATTCGCTTGGTTTCAGCGTTGATACGCCATTTCTCGCGCCGAGTGGAGCGCCGCAGAAAGCGTTCCAGTTTTCGGTCGGGCCATCTTCGCTGCTGATACCGCGGGGAGTGGCTGGCGGGGCAGGGGCATTTCGTGGCCAGAACGTCCGGTTTCAGGAGATGCGCCAGCCGACGCCATATGTGCAGCAGTGGAATCTGACGTTGCAGCGCGAGCTTGGGGCAAAGTTTGTCCTGACGGCGACCTATGCGGGGAACCGCGGACTCTTCCTGTTTGGCGGGAACTATGATCTGAACCAGCTCGATCCGCAGTACTTCTCGCTTGGGCTTGGGCTGCAGGATCAGGTGACCAATCCGTACTTTGGGGTGATCACGACCGGGGCACTCTCCGGCAGGACGATTTCGCGCAGCCAGTCGCTGCGGCCATTCCCGGACTATTTGAACGTTGGGCTGCTGGCGAATCATGGAGCGTCGAGCAGCTATCATTCATTCCAGTTCACGGCGGAGCGCCGGTATTCGAATGGATTGAGTGCGCTGGTCTCGTATACCAATGCGAAGCAGATCAGTGATTCGTTCTCGATTGCTGGTGGTGGCGGCGGAGCGGGTGATTTTCGGATTGGCCGGCTCAATCGAAGGCTTGACCGGGCGATCGACGAGGGCGACATTTCGCAGCGGCTGGTGGTGAGTGCCGTCTATGAACTGCCATTTGGCAGGGGGAAGAGATTCCTGCAGTCGGGGATCCTTAACCACATTGCGGGTGGGTGGCAGACGAACACGATCGTTTCATTCCAGACGGGATCGCCGCTGGTGGTTCGTGGCGCGAACAACTTCACCGGGATCAACTGGCCGGATATGGTCTGCGATCCGACAGTGAGCGGTTCGGAGCGATCGGCAAACCGGCTCTTCAAGACGGAGTGTTTCCGGAATCCGACCAACTTTGTGATCGGTAATGTTCCGCGGACGCTGCCGGGAACGCGTGGTCCCGGATTCAAGGATGTCGCGCTTTCGGTCTTTCGCAATCTGAAGGTGACGGAACGTGTCAATCTGGAGTTTCGCGGTGAGGCGTTCAACGCCTTCAACTCGGTCAATCTTGGTGATCCGAACACGACGTTTCAGGCCAACGCGCAGGGGACGAATGCCAATCCGAACTTTGGCAAGAGTCTGAGTTCGCTTCCGGCGCGTCGCATCCAGCTTGGGCTGCGCCTCTCGTTCTGATCGATGATTGGACGGGATGAGGTTTTTGATCATTAGTCCGAAGCAAGGCCGAAACAGGGCCCAAGTAAGGAGAATTCCGGCGATCCACGCCAATTTTCGCGGGTGGATCGCCGGTCATATTCGTGTGGAGGGTAATTGAAAGCGCTAATCATATCGATATTGGTGTTGCTCCTTTCGCTGCCGGTGGCTGGTCAGTCGGGGCGGAGCTACGATCTGGTAGTTTATGGCGGGACGGCTGGTGGGGTGATGACGGCGGTTGCGGCGGCGCGTGAGGGATTGCGTGTGGCGCTGGTCGAACCGGGCACCCATCTTGGCGGAATGGTTACGGGTGGGCTCAGTCGGACCGATTTTGGGAAACGGGAGGTGCTGGGCGGAATTGCGGTCGAGTTTTATCGGCGGGCGGGGAAGAAGTATGGCCGAGATATCGAATGGATGCCCGAGCCACGGATCGCCGAGCAGGTTCTGAATGAGATGATTCGCGAGGCGCGGACGGTGACGGTCTTTACCGGTCAGCGCCTGCGCGAAAAGAATGGTGTCGTCCGGCAGGGCACGCGGATCATTTCGATCACGACCGGGAAGGGGACAACATTCAGCGCGAAGATCTTCGCGGATGCGAGTTATGAGGGCGATCTGATGGCCCAGGCCGGGGTCGACTTCACCTGGGGGCGTGAGGGCGTAGCGCAGTATGGCGAGTCGCTGGCCGGCGTTCGTCCGAAGGATCGCAATCACCAGTTCGACTTTGCCGTTTCGGGTTATGAGCAGGAGGGGGCAGCCCGGAAACTGCTGCCGGAGATCCAGACCGAGCCACGGGGTGAGATTGGCGCGGCTGACCGAAAAGTGCAGGCCTACAATTACCGCATGATTCTCAGCAACAATCCCGGCAACCGGATACCATTTGCGAAACCAGCAACCTACGATCCGCATCGCTTCGAGCTTGCCGCGCGCTGGCTGCAGGGATTCGTCAGCCATCACGGCCGCGCGCCGCGCATGAACGAGATCCTGCTTCCGGCTCAGATTGCCGGTGATCGAAAATGGGACTTCAACAATCGCGGCGCCTTCTCGACCGATTACATTGGCAAGAGCTGGGACTATCCGAATGCAACATATGCCCGCCGCGCAGAGATCTGGAAGGACCACAAGCGCTATACCGAGGAACTGTTCTATTTCCTGACGACCGATTCGCGCGTCCCGAAGGAGACACAGGCAGAGATTGCGCAGTTCGGCCTGGCGAAGGATGAGTTTGTCGACAATGGGCACTGGCCGTATCAGCTTTATGTGCGTGAAGCGCGCCGAATGGTGGGCGAGTACGTTGTCATCCAGAAAGACATCCAGACAGAGCTGACGAAGCCGGATGTGATCGGAATGGGCTCCTACAACAGTGATTCGCACAATGTGCAGCGATACATCGAGCCGGGTGGGACGGCCCAGAACGAGGGGAACATGGAGGTCTCCGTCACGCCGTACCAGATTCCTTTCCGGATGGTGCTGCCGAAGCGAACGCAGGCCGTCAACCTGCTCGTTCCGGTCTGCTTCTCGGCGAGCCACGTCACCTATTCGACACTGCGGATGGAGCCGCAATATATGATCATCGGCCAGGCGGCCGGTATCGCGGCGAAGATGGCGATCAGCGGAAAGGTCGCCGTTCAGGAGGTCGATCCACGGGCACTGACTGAAAGATTGCGGACACTGGGCGCCGTCTTCAACTGGAATCCACCGGCAAAGTAGCCACGAATAGATACGATACGCGACAGGAGTTGATATGAGATACACCATTCTACTGAGTCTGCTGCTCCTACTATTTATTCCGTGCACAGACGTGCGTGGAGCGCAGCAAGCGGATTACGACATCGTGATCTATGGCGGGACGGCGGCGGCGGTAACGGCGGCGATTCAGGCGCGGCAAATGGACCGCTCGGTCGTCATCGTCTCGCCGGACAAGCATCTTGGCGGATTGTCGAGCGGTGGCCTCGGCTATACCGATACCGGCAACAAGGCGGTCATTGGCGGACTGGCGCGTGAGTTCTATCATCGCGTCTGGCAACACTACAACCGACCGGCGGCGTGGAACTGGGAGAAGCGGGAGGCCTTTGGCAACAAAGGGCAGGGAACTCCGGCGATCGATGGGGAGAACCGGACGATGTGGCTCTTCGAGCCGCACGTCGCCGAGCAGGTCTTCGACGATCTTATCCGCGAGTATAAGGTTCCGGTGCTTCGTGATGAGTGGCTTGACCGGCAGAACGGAGTTCGGAAGGATGGCGCGAAGATCGTCTCGATTCGAACCATCAGCGGAAAGACCTTCACCGGACGCATCTTCATCGACGCGACCTACGAGGGCGACCTGATGGCCGCTGCCGGCGTCCAGTATCACGTCGGGCGCGAGGGAAAGAGCGTCTATGGCGAGGAGTGGGCTGGCGTCCAGACCGGGGTGCTTCATCACGGCCATCATTTTGGTGTGTTGAAGGATAAGATCAGCCCGTATGTGATTCCGGGCGATCCGAAGAGCGGGATACTCGCGCGGATCAGCCCGGCCGCGCCGGGGGAGTATGGCGCAGGTGACAGCAAGGTCCAGGCCTACTGTTTCCGAATGTGCCTGACCGATCTTGCCACGAATCGTCTTCCGTTTCCGAAACCGGCCGGCTACGATCCAAAGCAGTACGAACTACTGCTGCGAATCTTCGATGCCGGCTGGCGCGAGACTTTTCGCAAGTTTGATCGTATTCCCAACCAGAAGACTGATACCAATAATCACGGACCATTCAGTACTGACAACATCGGAATGAGCTACGATTATCCAGAGGCGAGTTACGAGCGGCGGAGAGAGATAATCCGCGAGCACGAGCAGTACCAGAAGGGATGGCTCTGGTTTATTGCCAACGATCCGCGCGTGCCGGCCGATGTCCGGACAGAGTTTCGGAAATGGGGACTGGCGAAGGACGAGTTTCGCGACAACGGCAACTGGCCGCACCAGATCTATGTGCGTGAAGCGCGTCGCATGATCGGTAAGTATGTCATGACCGAGCACGAGTTGCTGAAGAAGCGACCGACCCCGGAGTCGGTTGGAATGGGCTCGTACGGGATCGATTCGCATAATATCCAGCGGTATATCACACCGGAGGGATATGTTCAGAACGAGGGTGACATCGGAGTTTCGACCAATGGCCCCTACCAGATATCCTATGGGTCGCTGGTTCCAAAGCGTGGGCAGGCTGACAATCTGATCGTTCCGGTGGCGGTCTCGAGTTCGCACATTGCATTTGGGAGCATCCGGATGGAGCCGGTCTTCATGATTCTTGGCCAGTCGGCGGCAACGGCGGCATCGCTTGCGATCGAGGGCCGGATCGCGCTTCAGGATGTGCCCTACGCCAAACTGGAGCAGCGACTGCGGAAGGACGGCCAGGTGCTCGAATACGCAAAATAGAGGCGCCAGCCAGTTCTGCCAGCCAGTTGTACAAGTAGGATGGGCCAGCAGGTTGTAATTGAGCAATTACAATCTGCTGGCCCACTCTGCTTGGTAATCACCTGCTATCCAGCCAGGCCAAGCTCCCGTGCCACCGGCGCCAGTTGGGTGACCTGCTGATCGTTGAGCATGGAAAGGAACGGTGGTATCGGGCCGGTTGCGGCGATGCCTGCCAGCTCGACCGCCTGGTGCAGTACCTTGGCCGGACTCCAGGCGTCGCGAAGATCTTCGAGCGGGATGAATTTCTCGCGCAGGAGTTCAGCGGTCGCGAAGTCACCAGCGACGCAGGCCTCGTGAATCAGCCGGCTCGAGGTTGGCGCGACGCAGCCGGAGCCGGTCGTAAAGCCGGGCAGCCCCCAGTCGCGCATATGGACCACTGCTGGTCGCTCGCCAATCCCGCTGACGACGCGGGCCTTATCGACGCGCCGGAGAAGTGCTTCGAGATACTCGTCTTTGCCTGGATCTTCACGGACGACGGCGTATTTTATCGAGACGCAGAGCCCCTCATCGACCAGCCGCGCAACGACGTCGAGACCCGCCTCCTGATCAGCACCAAAGTTGTTGAGATCCTTCAAATAGAGTATGAGCGGGATTCCGGCCCGGTCCGCGACCTCGCGCAGTCCGCGTTCGAGCCCGACCGCGTCGCGGGGATCGGCACAGGGCAGCATCATCGCACAGGGGAAGCCGTGACGGCGCAGGATCGCCGCCTGGTCGATTGCCCGGCCATACGATGGCCCAAGGCTCGGTATTGCCCAAAGATCACCGGGAAATCCGGCCAGCCATTCGAGAAGCTGTTCGTACTCTCCGAGCGTGATGTGATAGAGGAAAGCGTTCCCGCCATAAAGAAAGCGCGTCAAACCACCAGCGACGAGATGGTCGACGATCTTCTGATTCTCGACAAAATCGAGTGACCGGGTTGCGTCCTGTTTGCGGGCGAGCGACGGAACAGGAAAGACTCCGCGCAGATCTTCGATAGTGATTGGGGTCGTTTTCATTGATCAATTATCCGGTTAATTGAAGTTGAGGCCGATGTCGGCACGGACGGAGTGTGATTTGATCTGATCGAGGACATCGATCGCCAGCTTCAGCGCGCGTCGACCGTCGGCGCCATCGACTACCGGGGCCGTTCCAAGGCTGACCGATTCAAGGAAGGAATCGATCTCGGCGGCAAGGGGCTCCCGTTTTGTGATCTCGAGGCCACCAGCGACGATGTTTGGCAGTGTACCGGGAATGTCCGATGGAATGAGCCGGCAGACGGTGACCTGTTGCTCGGCGTAGTCGAGCGAGTAATACTCATGAGGCTGAAAGACGCGCAGTTTGCGCAGCTTTTCGCCGGAGACACGGCTGGCAGTGATGTTGGCGATGCAGCCATCGGCGAACTCGAGTCGCGCATTGGCGAGGTCGATCTTCGAGGTCAGGATTGGGATGCCGACCGCTTCGACTCTGACGACCTCCTGTCCGACGAGCGACGAGATGATGTCCAACTCGTGAACCATCAGATCCATGACGACATCGATATCGAGCGAGCGTGGTGAAAAGATCCCCATGCGGTGCGCTTCGAAGAAGCGTGGCCGGCTGAGCTGCTCCTGAAGGGCGCGAAATGCGGGGTTGAAGCGCTCGATGTGTCCGACCTGGAGGGTGACGCCGTGCTCCCGTGCAAGGCGTATCATCTCGTCCGCCTCCGCAAGCGTCCGTGAGATTGGCTTCTCCACCAGAACGTGAATTCCGGCCGCCAGGCAGGCGCAGGCCGTTTCGTGATGATTGATCGTCGGGGTCGCGATGCTTACCGCCTCGACCTGGTCGAGGATTTGACGATAATCACCGACATAGCGAACGCCGAACTTGTCTGCGACTGCGCGGCCGGCCGCTTCGTTGGTATCGCAGACGGCGATCAATTCACTTCGTTCGAGCGAGGCCATGAGTCGCGCGTGTTCGCGCCCGAGGTGGCCTACGCCAATGACGGCGGTCCTGATCTTGTTTATCATAGATTTGTCAGTGCCCTGATCTTACCTGAGTTCCTCTTTGAGAGTTCTGTTTTCGTTTCGCTCACTGCGATCTGAATGATACTCTGAGAGGCCTAAAGTCAAAAGTCGGAAGGGGCCGAACCCGTCCGGCAAATATTACAAACGTCACTGGCGCCGCCTGAATGGCGACGACAGACGAGCGGATCATATCAGTCATGAGCAATAATGCCGGGCCCGGCGGGCCGGATCGTCAAATCGGATTGAATCATCTGGTGGCACTGGGGCTGCTCTCCTTTTTTCTGTTGATCTTTGGCACGTGGAAGCTGCCGCTGATCGGTCCGGACGAGCCGCGATATGCCGAGATCGGGCGGGCGATGGCCCTGACAGGTGACTGGATCACGCCACGACTTGGCGGGATCGACTGGTTTGAGAAGCCGGCACTCACCTACTGGCTGGTCGCGGGTGGCTTCAAGCTTTTTGGTGAATCGGAGTTCACGGCGCGGATCGGTATCGGCCTGACCGGAATGCTGGGAGTTCTGCTGCTCTACCTGGTTGGAACACGGTTTCGATCAGCGCGATTCGGTTATCTGAGCGCGGCTGTGCTTGTCAGCAGCGGGATGTGGATTGGATTCAGCCGGGTGGCAACGTTCGATCTGCCACTCTCCGTCTCGATCGAGCTGGCGTTGATCGCCTGGCT
>JBEIMN010000061.1:0-10690 GCA_040378705.1 Acidobacteriota bacterium | reverse complement strand
TTGATTGAATCGCCATTCCGGCAATTCTCCATCTGCCGCGCTGTCCACGCCGCGTGCCATTTCCGCGCCCGTTCGTCTTCTATGCTCCGTATCGGATCAGGGGAACTCCTGATCAGCTCCTCGCGCTGGCGATCGGTGAAGAGCTTCCGCCGCAGCTTGACCGTGGGCAGATCGAGCGATCCGCTTCGCAGCAGCTCGCTCAGCTTGGTCGCCGACGCGCCGGTCGAAGTCGCACGAATCGCCGCGCTCGCCACTGCACGCAGCCCTTCCGGCACGTGGCTAACCATTTTTCGCAGTTTTTCGTCACGCGCAATCGTTCGGAAGTATCGGTAGCCGAGAAACCCCTCATCCCCGCCAAGCCCCGACAATGCCACCTTCAAACCCGCGGCCGCTGTCGCCTCCGAGACTACCCAGGTGTTGATTCCATCAATCGACGGCTGATCGAGCGAGCCTAACGCCGCCGGAATCTTTGCCAGCACCTCGACCTCAGTCAGCATGACAGATGTATGCACCGTCCCGTACCTTCGCGCGACAAGCTCTGCGTACTCCTGTTCGTTGTATTCCGCTTCACGAAAGTTGACTGAAAAGGTCCGGATGTCACGGCTCCCCTCCTGCCGCAACAGCGAAAGAATCGCGCTTGAATCGATTCCTCCACTGAGAAAAAGGCTGATCGGGACGTCCGCCACCGTTCGCAGTCTGACCGCTTCCCGCGTCAGACTGGCGATCTCATCTACTAATTCCTCTTTTGGTACTAGCTCTTCTTTTGCCCGCTCATCGACACGGATCTCCCAGTACGGCTTCGATTCAACCCGCCCATCGCGATACTCCAGTCGGTGCCCCGGCAATACCGCGTATATCCCTTCGATGATCGTCAGCGGATCCTCGACCGAACCATAACTCAGAAAACTTTCGACCCCGGCATGCGACAGTCGTCGCGGCACCAATCCGCTCGCGAGCAGCGCCCTGATCTCCGATCCGAAGATGAAGAAATCGGCGCCCTCAAAATAATAGAGCGGCTTGATTCCCAGCCGATCCCTGACCAGGCTCAACCGCCCTGCTTCCTGCTCCCAGATTCCAAAAGCAAACATCCCGCGCCACGGAGTGATCGCCTCGATCCCCCGCGCGCCAAAACTTTTCAGAATGACCTCGGTGTCGGTCTCCGATTCGAAACGATGCCCGGCCGTCTCCATCTCCTGCCGCAGCTGCCGAAAATTGAAGACTTCACCGTTGTAAACGATACTGTTTCCCGTCGATTGATCGACCATCGGCTGATGGCCGGCTGAAGAGAGATCGAGGATCGAGAGCCGGCGGTGGCCAAGCCCGACCGTCATTCCTGATCGCTCGTCATGAAAGATCTGCCGCCCCGCATCGTCCGGACCGCGGTGCGCGAGCGCTCCAACCGCACGGTCAAGTATCGCCTCGACCTCCCCGCGCCCGCTTCTCGTCACTATTCCAAAAATACCGCACATAAAGTATCAATCCCGGAAATCAGAGACACTTCTCCCTGACACTCCATACACCTTCGAGGAAACCTCATGCCGAGGCCTCTCCTGGTTTGCAAAACAGTTGTGACGAGCCGTTCGGGACGCTTCCCGGCTCAGATGCTCTCTTTCTCTTCCTTGTCACCGCCGTAGTAGTAGCGGCTATAGTAGGTCGAGTAATAGTAGTAGTCGTGTGGCTGAAGCTTGATCTGGTTGATTACCGCGCCAAGGATTCTGGCGCCGACGCTCTGAAGATGAGCCTTCGTGCGCTGGGCCATCTCGCGTGGCGTGACGCCTCCCTTGACGACGATGATTACACCGTCGACGAGAGACGACAGGATCAGGCTGTCGGCAAAGGAGGCGACCGGCGGTGAATCGATAATGATATGGTCAAAGTTGGCGGCCAGCGTTTCGATGACCTGCTTCATTCGCACAGAGCCGAGCAGCTCGGCTGGATTGGGCGGGAGTGGACCCACCGGCAGAACGAAGAGATTCGGCATCGCAACCTGGATCTGGGATGCCAGTTCTCCCTCACCGGCAAGGAAGCTGCTCAGCCCCGAATTGTTCTTGAGCGAGAAGACCTTGTGGATCCGCGGGCGGCGCAGGTCGGCGTCGATGATAAGTACCGCCGCCCCTGTCTGGGCGAGCGAGATCGCGGTGTTGACGGCGGTCGTCGTCTTTCCCTCCGCCGGCTGGCTGCTCGTAAACAGTATTGTTCGTGGCGCATGCCCCGCCGAGGAGAGGAGCAGCGCCGTCCGGAGCTGGCGATAACTCTCGGCCATCGATGAGTTGGCCTCGACCTGTGTCAGGATCAGGCTGTTTGCCGCTGAAGCCGGCGTCAGCTCTTTTCCCTGACCCGCCTGAACTGTCCCGAGCAGGCGCCGCCCTTTGGTTCCCGTCTCGAGCATCGGAATGACGCCGAGCGCTGGAAGCCGCAGGTAGCGGTCGATATCCTCGACCGACTGAATCTTGTTGTTGATGTAGTCAAGGAAGAGTACCAGCGCGACACCACCAAGCAGCGCCAGCAGGGCACTCAGCAGGATGTTCTGGCCCCTTTTCGGGGCGACGGCGCTCCGCGGCCGCGGTGAAAATTCGACGATCCGGATGCTGTTCTTGAGCAACCCGGCGGTCGAGAGCTCGACTCCCTGCTGACTCTGCAGCAGCCGGTCAAGCATCTGGCGGTTTGTATCGATCTCCTGCTGCAGCATCTTCGCCTGAATTGCCCCCTCGCTCTGCTGCAGCGTCTCGATCCGCTGCTGAGTGAAGGCCTTGCGCAGCGACTCCTCACGCTGTGCCGCCGCCTTGTACTGGTTATCGAGCGTGCTCAGAATCCGCTGGTGCGCCACGCGCAGCTCACCCTCCAGCTGCGACAACTGCTGCGTGATCTTTTTCACCTCCGGCCACTCCGGCGTAAACTCAACCAGCAACTGCTCCCGGATCGTCCGCAGATCGGTGATCTTTTTGTTAAGATCCTGGATGAGCGGATCGCGCTGAATGTCCGGCAGCGTCGTCACATCGGCCACCCCACGACTCAGCTCGAAGGTCAGTTGCGCGTTCTTTCGCTCGTTCTCCGCCTGAAGCAGCGACTGATTGAGCGCCCCGAGCCGTGCGATGACCGTGTTCTCGCGCTCACCAAAATCGATCACCTCGTTCGCCCGCCGGAAATTGAGCAGCCGCTCCTCCGATTGCTGAACCTTGATCTTGTAGTCGTTGATGGTTTTTGTCAGAAACTTCCCCGAATCCTTGTTCGTGTTGTAGATGTCGTTGAAGTTGCTGTCCTTGTACGCTTCCGCCCAGTTGTCGGCGATCTTTCTCGCCAGCTCCGGAACCCGGTGGCGATAGCGGATCTCGATCAGCCGCGTGTCCCGAACCGGCCTGATCTCGACATTGCCAAGCAGGATTGCCGTGAACGACTCCATCCGCTGCAGGTCCGACTGCTCGTCGCTCTCACCCTCCGTCACTTCGAGTGATTCAGCCGCAGACTCCGCCGACTCCGATTTCAGGTCGAGTGGACGCGAGAGGCCCGGTGCAAACTCTGCATTGTGCTCGAGGTCGAGCCGCCGTGCGACCAGATAGGCGATCTTCGGACTCTGCAGTATCTTCAGTTGCGTGTTCAGGTACTGTGTGTCATCGCCGCCGCCCATGCTGATCTGGACATCCTTGATGTTCACGGCGCGATCCTCGCGGCCGATCTCGATCTTCGTCACTCCCTCATAGATTGATGGCAGGCGCAGGTTATAGATCGTCGTCAATGTCACGACCAGCAGGATGACGCTGATCGGAATCCAGAGTCGCCGCCGAATGATTCGCCAGTAGTCACGGAGGTGTACCTGTTCGACTCCCGACGCCTGCCCGCGCCCATAGCCGTATGGCGACGCCTCGCGCCGCTCATCGAGCGCCGCTGTCGCCTCTTCGATCGTGACCATTTTTGCTTTGTTCTCTTCCTGCATGCTCTCAACCTGCCTGCCCAGTCGATATGTCGATCCCGGTCTCTTTCGCACTTACCGCATAATCAGAAACGGAATTGTGCTGAGCATGTTAATGCTCACTCCAAGGATGCCGCGCCCCATGCTCTTCGGAATCGATGACGGGGCATAGACGACATCATTCGGGAGCAGGACGATATCTTCGGCTTTTTTGCGCTGGATATCTTCGATGTTGTAGACCATCTCCTGATGGATCTTGGTTCCCGGATCCTGGCGAACGATTCGGACACGGTTGCGTGCGGCGTCAGGAGCGAAGCCACCGGCGATGCCAAGAGCCTGGATCAGCGTCAAACGGCTTCGCATTGGAATCGCTCCCGGTTTGACTACTGCCCCGGTGACGAAGATCTGGTCTGTCTCCGGAATGCTGATGATGTCACCTGGTTTGACGAACGGATTCGAATCCGGCGTCCCTACCAGTACGTCACGCAACCGATAGGCGACCAACTGCGCATCGCCGTGATCGAGCGAGACCGGAATCGTCGCCTGACTCGAGGCCATCGTCTGGTCGAGCTCGCTCGATCGAGTGTTTCCGGACTGTGCGTTTGAACCGGCCGTCGGTGCGACCGCTCTGATCCCGCTGATCTCTTCGACTGTGCCATCTTTCGATTCCATCGTCTCACAGAAATCCGGGGCACTCCCGCGAATGACGTGAACCACCCCGCCGGCATTCGCGCCCGGCCCGCCGGCAAAGGTCAGCAGTTCAAGCAGGCGTACCCGCCGCTGCAACTGAAACCGCCCCGGTTGCATGACCGAACCGATCACCGAAACCGGCTGGCTCTTGTACTCCTTGACGAAGACGTCAACCTGCGGATCACGAAGGTACTTGTGGTACCGCTCAGCAATCAGTTGTGCCAGTTGTGACTCCGTCTGACAGGCAACACGGATCTCTTCCAGAAAGGGGAGGCGGATCAGCCCCTGATTGGTGACACGGACTTCTCGTGTCAGCTCTGCCCGGCCATAGACTCGCACATCAAGCAGGTCGCCCGGCCCGATCCGGTAGCTGTCGCTATCCGCAACCTTCGCGATCCCATTCACCCCGGCAATGGCTGCACCCTCCGCTCCGGCCGTTGTCCCGGTCCCACCCGGAGTTGCCTGCCCCGCCGCTGAGATCAAACCCAGATGGAGCATTACGAACAGCAGCCCCGGAATGAAGATCCGTCTGAGCGCCAATACCGACTCGATCCGGCCCGATTTGTTGTGGCTCATTCTCTGACTCCTCATAATTCCTGATGATGATCCCATGCCCCTGCCCACCCAATACTCAGGCCCAATATTCAAATTGGAATGTAATTCAGGCCTGACGCACCTGCCAACTATTTCACGGTCACACGGAGCGCGGTGAAATGCCTAAAGTTTACTGTAACACTATTTAATAAGTATTTTGCAGTATCGCCGATGCACCGAACGGCTGTCAATCTATGCAATTTTCATCCTCGGCCGGCAGATCCGCCACTGCCACTTGTCGATCGATCGGGAATTGAGTAGGTTAGTTGACTGTCCACGATTTATGGATCAACTGGCTGCCCGGCGCAATTTACCGGAAACGCCCCAAAGTGAGTCAAATATGATCAGCATTTCGGTTCGGCCAATCATCGTTCGCCTTCTGTTGCTTGCGTTGCTGGTGGCCGGGGTGGTTACCGCCGGATACCGGATCGGGGTAACCGCACTTAGCGAGAGTCTCGCAAGCTACGTCGACCGTACTCCGACCCTCTCGACGGCGGCCCGCCTCGAGGCCGTCGACCTCGCGGTCAGGTCGGCGCCGTTCGATCCGCTGGCAAGGTTGCGGCGCGGTGGAAGCTATCTGGCAGTCGCGACCGAAGAGGACGACCAGTCGCGCGCGGAGGTCGCGGTCGAAGAGATCCGCGTCGCAACGGAGATTCGCCCGCGCGATTATCGTAACTGGCTCGCCTACGGGCGGGTGCTCGATCGGATCGGGGATCCGGCCACGGCACGCCGGGCACTCGATCGCTCATTGCAACTTGCACCAGCCTACTTCGAACCACACTGGGCTCTCGCAAACCACCTTCTCCGGAACGGCGATCGTGAAGGGGCCTTCGTTCAAATGCGGCAGGCCCTCGAGCTGCGCCCCGCTGCCTTTTCGCTGATCTTCGATTATGCATGGGATGCGTACCAGGGCGATGTGCCTGCACTGACGCGCGCACTTGCGCCGCGCCCGGAGGTGCTGGCGAAGATGGCGACGCTCCTTGTCCGGCGCAATCAATCGGCTGCCGGGCGCGAGGTCTGGAACCAGATTGCAAGCCCGACACCGGCCGAGACCCGCGAATTTACGATCAGTCTTCTTCAGTCAGGCCAGCCCGGAACGGCGTGGAGCATCTGGAATGCTGCCGGACTGGCCGAAAACAGCCCGCCGGATGATGGCTCAATCCTCTCCAATGGCGGGTTTGAGAAACGGATTCAGCCCGGTTCGACGACCCCGTTTCGCGCCTGGAGAATCGGATCGGGTGGTGGTGTTCGCGTTACCGTCGATCGAAAAGAGCCAGCCGAGGGAGCGCAATCTCTTCGCGTCAGTTTCAGTCTCGAGAATAATCAGCCGGTGACAGTTGCCGCACAGACCGTCCCGGCAATCGCTGATCGCGAATATTGCCTGACATTTGCAATCCGCACCGAAGAGTTGAAGAGCCTCAGCCTCCCCCGGGTTGAAATCTTCGATACCGCCAGTCCTGATCGTGCTCATGCTGAAACTCCACCCTTTTCGGGGGATCTGGCTGGATGGACTGATCAGTCGCTCAGAATTCGTACCGCGGCCAGTACCGAGTCACTCTCCGTCCGACTCCAGCGTCCTCCCTGCGCCGATCCATTCTGCTCGATCGAGGGAAGACTCTGGCTTGACCGATTCAAACTCGATTTGTGCCCGAAAGCTGCCCGTTGAGCCGGTGGTATTTCAATTTGTACCGGAAAGGCGATAGAATCGCTGTTGTCCGTTGTAAATGTAAAGTTGTAAACATAAAGAAGTTCCGCGTCACTCTGGCATCACGCTGATTGATGGGACTTCGGGAATGGCTGTTGACGGTTTCAACCCTGACCCTGAGATTTATTACCAGTTTCGCGGTGAGCTTCTTTCCACTACCAATGCTTTCGATTCGACCGCACAACCGAAAGTTCTGGCGACTGTTTTTGAACGACCTGAGCTACCTGATTCCCGCCTTTGCCGGGCTGCTCGGGATTTTGCTGCTGCTTGGAAGCGCGCCGCATTTGGGCGCATCGCTTCTCACGCTTGGCAGTTTCGCGTTGCTGCTGCGGATCAACTCCGCTTTCTCGGTAAGGCGTGAACGCCAGTTCCTGGCCTATTTCGAGCGCTGGACGCGGACATATTTCGACGATGAGCGGCGCCCCTCTTCCTTTAAAGTCTCCAGGGCCAGGGATTAATCGACAGCGATTGGTCAGGAGCGTTCAATTTTGACGGAGGTCACATCCTGGACAGGTTCATCTACATTGCCTTGCTGGTGCTGCTGGTTCTGACGCCGCTTCCATATGGCTCGGTTGAGCCGTGGTCGATCGCCCTCTGGGAGCTGGTCGTTCTGTCGCTGCTGCTGCTCTGGGGAGTCCGGATCCTTATACAGGGACGGGTTAGAGTCGGTGGTGGCGTGCTGGCGTTGCCGCTGATCGGACTGGCGCTGGTCGGGGTCGTGCAGTTGTTGCCACCAGGAATCATCGGGCAGGGAACGATAAGCTTCGATCCCTTCGCGACGTCGCAGGCGCTGATCAGGATCATTGCTTCGATCGGCTTCTTTCTGCTTGTCGCGAGCTTCATCGATACCGATGAACGGCGCAATACGGCCGTCATCGTCATTCTTGCCGTCTGCGTCTTCGTCGCCCTGGTCGGAATCGGGCAGAGCTTCATCGGCAAGGCACTCTGGCAGCGAGGCACCTTTGGACCATTCGTCAATCGGAACCATTTTGCCGGATTTCTGGTGATGGGAGCGGGGCTGGCGGGTGGCATGCTGATCGGACGGAGCATAAAGCGTGAACTTCTTGCGCTTTATGGCAGCGGACTGGTCGTCCTCTGTGCCGGAATCGTCCTCTCGGCGTCTCGTGGCGGAGTGCTTGCGCTCGGCGCAGCAATCCTCTTTCTGGCGCTGATCGCCCTCCCAATAATTTTGAAGGGTGGGCAGGGCCGTGTCGGTCGGGTGACTATTCTGATCCGCTCGGTTGCCGTGCTGCTGCTTGGCACTGGTGCGGTCGTCGGAGCACTCTTTCTGGTCGGCCCGGAAGGGCTCGTCCGAAATATCTCCCAGACACAGGGTGAGGTCGAAGGGACGCGGTCGAACGATGAACGCTTCAGTCGTCGCGATATCTGGCGTGCGACGAAGGGCATGATCGGTGACCACCCCTGGTTGGGTGTCGGACTCGGCGCCTTTCCGTTCGCCTTCACCAGTTACGACCAAAGCTCCGGGGCCCAGCGCGTCGAGCAGACTCACAACGACTATCTGCAGATTCTCGCTGATGCCGGCATCGTCGGCGGCGTACTCGCGCTCACCTTCATCGTTCTTTTGTTCAGCACCGGATTTCGCGCTGCCAGAACCAGGGATCGCCGCCGTCGGTCGATCATCCTCGGGGCACTCAGCGGATGCTTTGCGATCGGCGTTCACAGCTTCGTCGATTTCAATCTCCAGATCATCGCCAATGCCCAGCTCTTTCTGACCCTCGTCGCCCTCGCTACTCCGGCGTCTTATGGCAGATCAAATGATGACGGTTCAGCTAATGACAGTTCAGCTAAACCCGACACCAACGGCGAAGTCTGATGTTCTCCCACCACTCCCCAGGCCTAGCGGAAGTTCTCGACCAGCATAATGTCGTCTTCAACCTGATCTGCCTGCCAGTAGTAGATCCAGTGACCATCGTGTGAGATCGATATTCCGGGCGGACCCGCCGGCGCCTTCGTTCGCTCGAAGCGCTCGAGGATTGTGTACTCCCGGGTCGCGAAATCGAAGAACTCGATCGCCTTGCCACCACCGGCAACAGAGTCGATCAGGCAGATGCCATCGTCAGCAAGTGACCAGTAGCCCCACCCACCTCGTTCGAGCACTCGCGATTCGGGCCCACCGGCGATCGGAATCCGCCAGATGCCCGGTTCATTTACCGGATCACGTTTAGAGTAGTAGATGTAACGCCCATCGCCTGACTCGAAAGCTTCGTAACCACCATCGACTGTTACCTGAAGCTCCACGCCACCCTCTGCCGGGATCTTCCAGATCTGCCACTCACCATTACGCCTTGATCCGAAATAGATCGATCTTCCGTCACTCGACCAGCTTGGGAGGACATCTTCCGAACTGTCTGTCGTCAGGCGGCGTGGTCGACCGCCATCCGCGCTGACAATGAAGATGTCTGTCCGTCCTTCCGCGCGTGAATCGAAGACGATCTGCCGCCCGTCCGGTGACCAGCGTGGCGAACCCGTTACGCTTCCGCCGAAATTGGTCAGCTGGACGGCATCCTCTCCACGAATGCTGCTGACCCAGATCTCGCGACTGCCGCTTCGATCGGAGACGAAGACGATTCGTTCATTGTCCGGAGATATCTGCGGACTGACCTCTTCACGCGTCGAAGCGATCAGCCTGACCGGCGAGCGCTCTTGGCTGTCATCACCTGAACTGCCGGTGTGCCGCGGGTGACTGGCGGGATGTGGCCCCGCGATTCGCCAGATGTTCCGGTCGTGCCGACGATAGACATAGGCCAGTCGCTCGCCCGTCCGCGAAGCGGATGGTTCGTAGGCGTATTCGCCAAATCCAAATTCACGACGTGTGCCGCCACCTGAGGCGGAGACCCGCCAGAGTCCTGCTAGTCCACCCCGTGGTGAGGTGAAGAGGATCTCTCTTCCATTTGCCGTCCAGCACAGACTGCCCGGTATCTCCAGATTGTCGAAGGTTAGCCGCGTTGGTGAGCCTCCCGCAGCGGCAATCAGATAGACGTCACTGACGAGATAGTTAGGACTGCGGATGAACGCAATCGACTTTCCATCCGGCGACCAGGCCGGGGCGCGATCGCCATAGAAATCGGCTGGCGGCAGGGTGAGTGCCCGTGTCACGCCGGTTTCAAGCGAGAGGAGGGTGATCCCGGAGGTCAGCGACGCGGTCTCTCGTCTGACGATTGCCAGCATTCGACCGTCTGGCGACCAGTCAAACTCGCCATTCAGATCGGTCAATTTCCGCTCCGGCCCGCCAAGCGCCGGAATGGTGAATATTCCTCCCTGCGCGCCACGTCGTCCAAAGGCGATCGATCGACCATCGGGCGACCAGGCAAAACTCGGATCCCGTGTATCTTCAAGGGCGATTAGTCGCAGCGGGGTGTCGGCATAGATCAGTTTGACGTAGATGCCCGGCGTGCGCCCATCCTCTCCCTCCCAGTAGAAGGCGATCTGATTCCCGTCCGGTGAAAAGACCGGTCGTGACTTTTGTCCCGGAAAACTGGTAAAGGGAACGACGCGTGGATAGGTGTTGGGCTGCCTCCACCAGACGATTGCCAGCATCAGCGTCGTGGTCATGAAGATCAACGCCGCTATCCAGCCACTCCAGGCCGGCAGTCGGGGGATTATCCATCTGCCGTTGGTGCCGCTGGTGCCGCTGGAAAGGATCCAGGATCTTTTCGCCGAAGCCGACACGCTCGTCGTCCCGGGTGAGAGCAGCCCTTCGAGCGCGAAGACGAGGTCGCTCATCGATTGGAATCGCAATGACGGACTCTTCGCCAGGCAGCGCCGGATTACAC
>JBEIMN010000060.1:0-10720 GCA_040378705.1 Acidobacteriota bacterium | reverse complement strand
GATCGACGTCGTGCTCGCGCGCGATATTGCGGACGAGTGGCGAGGAACGAACCTTCTTTCCATCTTCTGTCTCAACTGGGGCCGCGACCGGGGCAGCGACTGGCGCTGCGACTGGCGCTGCAACTGGCGCTGCAACTGGAGCCGCGACTGGCGCTGCTGCAGGTGGTGCAGCCACTGGTGCGGGCGGGGCAGGCGCGACGACCGCACCAGCCTCTGCCAGACGTGCAATCACCGAGTTGACGTTAACCGTCTCACCCTCTTTGGCAAGAATCTCTGTCAACGTCCCGGCGGATGGTGAAGGGATCTCGGCATCGACCTTGTCGGTCGAGATCTCGAGCAGCGGCTCGTCACGCTGGACGGTCTCCCCTACCTTCTTCAACCATTTGACGATCGTTCCCTCGGCAATCGACTCGCCCATCTGGGGCATAAGAACATCAGTAGCCATGAATCTCTCCTCGGTAGAACTCAGTTTACAAGTTTCCGGCCTTATACAATTTAGTTAACCATTCGGTCACCATTTAAATGCTGGTGGCCAATCCGTGCACTGCCTCCGCCGCCTCCATCACCGCTTCAGATAGTGTTGGATGGGCGTGCATAATGTGACCAAGCTCTTCAGTCGTCGCCTCGAGTCCGAGCGCGACACAGGCCTCTGCGAGCAGATCGGTCGCGTGTGGCCCCATGATGTGAACGCCAAGGATCTCGTCATACTTTGCGTCGCTGACGATCTTGACGAAGCCCTCGGTCTCGCCAAGGATGATCGCCTTGCCCAGCGCCGAGAACGGGAACTTGCCGACCTTGACCTCATAGCCCTTCTCGCGCGCCTTCGCCTCGGTCAGTCCGACGCTGCCAATCTCGGGTTCGCAGTAGGTGCAGTTGGGGACCAGATTGTAGTTGATCGGGCGTGGATGCCGGCCAGCGATATGCTCTGCGGCGAGGCAACCCTCCTTCGAGGCGACGTGCGCAAGCCACGGGGTTGGAATGACATCACCAATCGCATAGACGTTTGGCTCTGCGGTTCGCATGAACTCATCGACCTTGATGTAACCGCGATCGGTCTCGATCTTCGTATTCTCGAGACCAAGGCTGTCGGTGACTGGTCGACGACCGACGGCAATCAGCAGCGTCTCGGCATTCATCTTGCCTGGCTTGCCGTCCGCGCCGGTATAACTGATCTCGACGTCATTCTCATTGACCCTGACCGACTCGAAGCGGGTTCCGGTCATGACGTTGATCTTGCGGCGGCGGAAAGATTTCTGCAGTTCGGCCGAGGTCTCTTCATCCTCGATCGGGACGAGCCGTGGGAGCAGCTCGATGATCGTCACCTCCGACCCAAAACGCTTGAAGACGGAGGCAAACTCGACGCCAACCGCGCCGGCGCCGAGGACGACCATCGACTTCGGCACGTGATCGAAATCGAGCAACTGGTCGCTCGTCACCACCCGCGGCGAGAGAACCTCAACTCCGGGCAGAAGCCGCGGGGCCGATCCGGTGGCAATGATCACATTCTTCGTCGGGATATCCTGTGACTTGCCGGCCGCATCGGTAACCGTCACTCTTCCCTTCCCCTCGAGCCGGCCATGCCCCTTGAAGACCGTGATCTTGTTCTTCTTCATGAGGAACTCGACCCCCTTCGCCAGCTTGTTGACCACTTTGTTCTTACGCGCCATGACCTTGTCGAAATGGAGCTTGAACCCCTCGACGCTGACGCCGAACTCATCCGGGTCGGAGACCATGTCATATACGTGCGCGGAATGGAGCAGCTCCTTGGTTGGAATGCAGCCACGCAGCAGACAGGTGCCGCCAAGATCCTTGTCACGCTCGATAATGGCGGTCTTCAGACCGACCTGGGCGGCACGGATTGCCGCGACATAGCCGCCGGGCCCGGCCCCAATGATTGTCACATCAAATTGCTCTGACATCCCTCTCCCTTCAAAACATGGCGATGGCCATGGCGATGGCAAACTATGGCCAGTTATAACAAGCTATGGCAAGCTATGGCAACCTGGGGCGCCCAATGGCACCCTCTGACATTATGATCTCTTATTTTTAATAGACCAGATAAACCCGCAACCGGATGCGTCAGTAAAACGCCGCAGTAAATCACGGCGGAACACGAATAGACCCAAGTGGGGAATCATAAACAGTGGACGGGGAATTTGCAAAGCGGCAGGATAGCTGAAAAGAATCCGCGATGCGGGGAAAGGCTGGACCCGACCTGGATTGGCTGAACACGAATTGCGGCAGGTGAACGGAAGGCCGCGCTTCTACACCAGCCCGATCTCAGCGCTGAGAGCTCGGCGGGCCTCTGACACCAGCTTTGCCGCCTCCTCGACCGTTGGAGCCATGGCGGTCAGATGGCCCATTTTGCGACCAGGCTTCGGTTCAAGTTTACCGTAGAGGTGGAGCTTGACCTCCGGAAAGGCGCAGGCGGCAGACCAGCGCGGCTCGCCCTGCTGCCAGAGATCGCCGAGAAGGTTGGCCATGGCCGCCGGCCGCAGCAGCTCTGTCGAGCCGAGTGGCAGTCCGCAGACTGCCCGCAACTGCTGCTCAAACTGGCTCGTGACGCAGGCGTCAAAGGTCAGGTGCCCGGAGTTGTGTGGACGTGGGGCCATCTCGTTGATCAGCAATCGCCCGTCCCGCGTCAGGAAGAACTCGACACAAAGGACCCCAACGACTTCGAGCTCTTCAAGGACCGCCCGCGTAATCCCGATCGCCTCGCGCTCGATCTCCGGTGAAACCCGTGCCGGCGCAATCGAGAGATCGAGAATGTGGTGTCGGTGCGAATTCTCGATCACTCCCCAATGGGCAAAAGCCCCGTCCATCCCGCGTGCGGCAACGACCGAAAGCTCGCAGGCGAAATCGACGAAGGCTTCGAGAATCATCTCCTGTCGCCCGGTTCCGATATAGGCCGGTTCGGCCTCTTCCGGGGTGGTGATGCGGCTCTGCCCTTTTCCATCATAGCCAAAGCCCGCCGTCTTCAGGATCGACGGATATCCGAACTCCGCCAGCGCTGCCCGCAGATCCTCAAGGCTCAAAACCGATCTGAACGGGGTGACCGGAAATCCATTCGCCGCCAGAAATGTCTTCTCGCGCAGCCGATGCTGCGTCGTGTGAAGCACCCGACCTCCGGGTCGGACCGGGGCATATTCTGCCGCTGCCTCGGCGGTCGTCGAATGAACGTTCTCAAACTCGAAGGTGACGACATCGACGGCCGCGGCGAAGCTCCGCACAGCGTGCAGATCGTCATACTGTGCCTTGATCTCGACATCGGCGATCTGCCCGGTCGGAGTGTCTGTCTCGGGCGAAAAGGTATGGACGCGATAGCCCATGCGCCGCGCGGCAATGGCGAACATCCGGCCGAGCTGGCCGCTGCCGAGAACCCCGATGATCGATCCGGGGAGGATTGGACGTAATTCCTGATTCACGATGATTCGACGTAGTTGCTGATTTACAATTCAGAGACCGGAAGTGTGTCGCCAAGGACAGCGGCGGTCTGCTGCTCCCGAAACTGGCGGAGCTGCTCACGAAGCTCTGGCCAGCTCGTCGCAAGTATCGAGATCGCCATGAGCCCGGCATTCATCGCTCCCGCGCGGCCAATCGCCAGCGTCCCGACCGGAACTCCGCTCGGCATCTGAACGATCGAGAGCAACGAGTCGAGCCCCTTCAGCGCCTTGCTCTCGACCGGAACGCCGAGAACCGGCAGCAACGTCTGCGCCGCTACCATCCCCGGAAGGTGGGCCGCGCCTCCCGCCCCGGCAATGATCACCTTCAATCCCCGCGTCTCGGCGGTCGAAGCATACTCCGCCATCCAGACCGGCGTCCGGTGCGCCGAAACGACCCGGCACTCGTGCGGAACCTCGAACTGTGTCAGAACATCCGCTGCGTGACGCATCGTATCCCAGTCCGATTTGCTTCCCATGATTATTCCAACCAGCGGGCGTATAGCCTCTTCCATCTTTGCTTCATCTCCCGGGGGGACTTAAAATCTTTGGGCGGGATCCAGGTGCGGATTCATCTTCAGAGGGTTTCGCTCTCTGACCTGCCCGTCCTCGAGCCGTTTAGACTTTACAGATGGCTTTGATGAAAGTCTAGTCCCAACTTCTTATCAGCCGGTCGGTTCTGAATCCGGAGGTCGACGGTCAGTCCGCTCAATCGCTCGCTCTCTGCACTTTCACCAGACGGGCTTATCGCCCGACTATCGAGAAGCCACCTCAAAATCATCCTGATAAATTGCGGTTTCAAAACCGACCTCACCACTCGCAGATCGTCAGACAGATTACTTCTCTCGGTGAGAAACCTGATCACACTCCCTGATTCGGCACGCTGAAAGAGGGTGGTAAAGAAGTCAGGCGCCAGTTCGGGCGAACGGCGCAGCGAAGCGAGCATAATCGAATCGAAGAGCTGATACTTCCGCGACCCAAACGATCGCGGATCAGAAACAGGGCCCCGGCCAGCGACAATCCGCGCCGCAATCTCCCTCGACTGCCGCTGAATACGGAGAAATGTGTAACCGGTTGCGGGACGTGCCGCCCCGGCGGCAACTCCGATCGGTACGATTTTCCCCTCCGAAGAGACCTCTGGCCGACGCCACTCCATCGGAATCGCTCCACGCTCCTCCCCAAGAACCTCGAAATCGGCCGGGGTAATGTTGTAGAAACGAGCGAGATACTCGGCAATCTCAAGCGAATGGCGTGACTGTGTAATTTGAGCAGGAAAGAAATATGTATTCTCGATCAGCGCTTCAGTCGTTGAATACGGTAAAAGATAGATGAAGTGCGGACCATCCTTCTGCGTGACGCGATGATCCATCAGCGTCAGACGATCGGGAATGAAGACCGGTCGCTGCACACGAATTCGCTGCCCGCTGAAATGCTGCAACCAGCGCCCTTGCTCGTTTCCGCGCTCCCGGCTCAAAGATTGATCCGGTTCCACCGGCGGGAGGAGGCGACGGGTAACAATTCCGGTACTGTCGAATACCGTCCGACCAGTATACTCACCCTCGGTCGTTCTGATTGTTACACACTCCCGATCCTCGCTGTATCCGACGACCTTCTGCCCCAGCTTCAGGCTGACGGTTGAACTCGATTTCAACTTTTCCAGTACCCGATCGTAGAATCGGTCACTCCGAAGGTGGAGGTAAGGAGACGAATCTGAAGCTCCGAAACCTCGCTGTTCATCCGTCGCAACCACCTCCCACGAATGCCAGGTATGGTCAGCCAGATCGTCAAATGGCGTCGGCTCGACACTCCAGTAACACCAGGTGCGGTCGTTCCTGTACTCGGAACGTCCCTCAAGCAGAAGAATCGGCTCAGTTACTCCCGCCTCGATCAGATGCCAGGCAAGACTCAGCCCGGCGCATCCTGCCCCGAGAATGATGTAACTGAAATCTCTTCGCCGATTGGGTGAGGTGGAGGTGGTCGGGGATCGTCGTATCTCTCGCTGGTTCACGTAAATCCTCCTTGATTAGTCTAACGACTGGCCTGATTAGTCTAACGACTGGCCTGATTAGTCGAATTACTAGTGGCTACGGGACGCCAGGTACTCTGTGCAAGGTCGAGAAGACTAACGACTACGAGATGCGGAACTGTAATCGCATTGACGAAGATGAAAGCCGGCAGAATCAACCGATCGAGCGGCAGGCCTGATCGAAATTGAATGACGGCAAGCAGCAGCAGTAGTCCGGTGGCCGCGACCGCCAGCGGAAGCGACCGCAGATGAAATTGGACGAGCGCGCGCAGCCCGCCGCGTCTTTCCACGATCGAACGCATCTGCACGTCTGCAAGTATCAGCCGGGTGACGTGTCGTGGCGCGTGCCACAAGAGAAAATAGACGCCGATTCCAAGTATCGGCGGGGTCGATAAAAAGAGGAGTACGAGTAACAACGTCTCACCGGCTTCGATCATGACGGCTCGGCGCAGGGCACTCTCTCGCCGCCCGGCACTAATCGATTTTAGGATGTATAACAGCTCGATCAGCAGGTGAGCTGCAACAATAACAGCTATCAGCAACAGCAGCGTCGGTCGATGTCCGCTGCACCATTGAGGAAGATAGAGTGAGTTCTGACCACTTGCGGTCGCCAGATGCTGCCCGATGATCGTGAACTGATCAATGCGGAATATGAAGGGAAGAAATACCGGAAGCATCCCGCGGACCAAAACAAAGAAGAACCGGCGCCAATATCCGAACGATCCGCCCGGCATTGCGTCACGCTCAGCGGCGCCGTGATAAACCGTCCAATAAAGGTCGCCCTGGCCAAAGTGAAAGACTGAAAAGATAAGAAAGGTCGTTAGCCCAAGATCCGGGCTGATCAGCCACTCGACGACGACGAGCGCCAATAGCCCAAGATACCAGGCATAAAAGCGCCACGACGAACCAGTGCGGCCGCCCGTCCTCCCGGCCATCGATGAGACCTCATCATCGAGACCGCCGTGAGAAAGACCAAATATGAAAATCCCGACGATCCAGGGCGTCCACTGCACGCTCGCCAGACTGGTAATACTTGGAAAGGCGAGAGAAACTATCGAAATGAGCAGACAGGCGAGCCAGGTCAGAGCCTCGATGCCAAACACAAATGCGCGTATCGCACCCACTGTTCCGGGTTCAGGCCGGTAACCAGTCGCACTAACCGCCACTCGCTGATCGACATCGACAACCCTGATCAATCTCATCCTGTCTGCTCCAGGTGAACAATAGTGAACAACATCTGGCAGAGTTTATAAGCTCATCCAGACCAGCCCACTAATGGCGTCAGTAATCAGACTAGGCTGACACGCCCTCTTCAGCCGCCGTCTTGACCCTCGCGATACTGAAGATGAAGACACCAAGACCAGCCTTGGCGGTGATATCGGCCAGGGTATATCCAACCTGGATCGCCACCTCTGTGCTGGCGCCACTGCCAAGTCCAAGCGTCCCGATGGTGTAAGCAATCGGATAGAATCCCCACGTCGCGAGGATCAGAAGCCGCGCGTTGCGGATCAGGACCCGTGCCTGATCGACCTGTCGGTCAACCGCACCGCTCAACTGGACAAAGAGGACATAGATAATGTAAAGGAATGGCACCGTACTCAACCATCCCCAGAACCAGCGGGTTCCGGCATCACTTGAAACCTCACCCGGATAACCAAGCGCGATCATCAGCACTGCCGCGATTGTCAACTTGCCGAGAAGTGCTCCCGACTCTTTTTTTGCCAGTCCAAGAACGGCGATCAACTCGACAAGAAGTAATGGAACGGTCAAAAGCCAGTCGGCGTAACGATAGGCATCGTTGAACGGTATTCCAGTCGCCACATAGCTCAAGCTCGTTATATCCAACTTGTAAGCGGCAGAGAAGCTTTCAAGTATTCGGAAATAATGGTAACAGGCAATACTCACCACCAAACCTGAAACCGTCAGCGCTAATCTATACTTCGCAGAAACCAGCTGACGTGAAAGGAAAAAGAAGAGAGCTGCCGCTCCCATCGTCGCCACCGTCAGCGACATCAGGTTGGTCACCAGGCTGTACTGGTTCATCGAAAGAGCAGGTTCCATGTATAACCTCCAATGGTCGTGTGTTGATGTTAAGACGGACGACGACACTGCTGCCGCCTGTTCCCGTCCAAAGAAAGCACCGTGTAAACAGGAAGATGGCGCACCTGAACAGAACCGCACTGAAGCTAATCAGAGGGTTATAGTTCTGCTACTACTTTCAGGATAACTAAAATGATAACTGCGAAGATGTTACTAAGATAACTATGCGCAACTGTCAGCTTCCTGGCTTACCGGTGATCTGAGTCATTCTGAAACAGCGAGACTCGTGACGAAGATTACGTCAGATACCGTGGTATTCCACTGAAACTAACCCCGGTGCTCGTCGGTATGACCAGTATGACTACTATGAGCAATGCGATCGATACAAGCAGCAATGATCACGACAAACGCGAAACCGTGAGAGGAGTAAAAACCCGGTATCTGGTGACCAGGCAATCGTAAAACGGAGCGAGACAGGGTACAGCCGTTAAGAAATTTTTATAAACTAGCTAATACGAAAAACAGACACCCACAAAAAACAGGCAAAGAATCAGGCAAAATAAAACTCAACGATTAGGTGTTCAAAGTCGCCTGAACATATCACGCCAATATCTGTTTTTCCAGCTAAAGTTCACAAATAATTGTTTATTGTCTACCAAAACATCTGCCTGCTCTGAATTCCCTTCTCCGAGTTAATGGCTAGGGGGCATTCGGAAACCAGCCCTGGATGAGACATTACGCGTTTCAAGCCCAGGGCTAACGCGCTATAAAATGCAGTAAATCGGAGATTTACACCCACAGTCAGAATCGCCCCTGCCTTAACACCGAGCCCCAGTAGTAGGGGCGGTTCGCGAACCGCCCCTGACTATTCTTCAGCCTTTATCCGCAACCGCGGCCGGTCAGTGGAACGACAAGCCGTGCGGCGGCGGTCATGCCGAGCGCGTGCAGGTTGTGGCCATGGCGAGAGCGCGTCAGGACAGCGCCAATGATCGCGCCATCATCGGCGTGTGAAACCCGCATCCATCCGGTTCGGCCGTTTGGAATCGACTTCGAGAGTCGCGGGGTTATCCGCAAAGTTGAATCTGCCAGAGCGAGGCGGAGCTGGCGGCGGCTGCTGCCAATCGTGAATGATTGTCCGACCTCGAGGTCGTTGTAGACAACACCGGCCAGATCACCAATTGTCCGCATCCCCGTAACGAGGCTGCCCTCGATCCGGTCGATGATCAGCAGGCTTTCAAGTCCATCGGCGGGGCTTGGCAGATGATCGACGGCCATGGTCGTTGGAAGCAGCTGGTAATTGTAGCCATCAAACCGGATCTCGGCGGTGACGCTTGTCTGGTCACAGACTGCCGGCTGGCGTTCAAGAGCCTGAATCGAGATTGCGGCAAGGTTGGCGGCCTGGCCGGCGATGGTCCTGAGGTAGAGTTCGCCGATCAGTCGATTATGGTTGATCGGACATCCGGTGAGTGGGTCGATGGCGATGGCGATCAGATAGCCGCCGATGTCCGGATCAAACTCTGATGCCGCGAAGCGTGCGGTCTGGTTCGAAGTGAGGCAGATGAGACTGTCGGCAACGGTCGATCCGGCGCCGTCGATCCAGAAGAGGTGAACGCCGACAAGATCTGTTGGCGAGGTATTGGTGATCGTCAGGCGTGTATCCTCTGCCTGTGTGTTGGTGGAGATTGAGCTGTAGAGGGGATAGACGAGGATCGAGCCGGGCAGTTGCCCACCGATCGAGGCGAGAGTTGCTTCGATGTAGCCTTGGCACTCGCGTGGGCTGGTGAGGCTGTTTCGTGGGCGCGGTGGAGCGATTGCCCAGTCCGATGCATTCTGGTCGGTCTCCCGACAACCTTCGCCCCACCTGGCCAGCGCGTCGCTGCTGCCCGGTGCGGCGGCCGGTCCGGCACCATCGAAACAGCCTGCCGTGGCCCCGTATCCGACCAGATCACCGCGCGCCTCCCCAACCGGGCATGGTGTAGTCAACGGGACCACGCTCCTGACGAGAACAATCTTGCCCGCGGTCGAGCTGAGATTAATGACCGGGCTGCTGGCGGCAATGATGTCCGGATCTGGCGGTGGAACGCCATTTGTTCCTCCGGAAGCGAGTCTGACCAGCCGATAGGCGCCAGGCTGGATCGTCCCGGCGAGGTCGACCTTCAACCAACTGCTGCCGGTGGCGGTCGCATACTGGATCGACCAGCCGCCAAGAGTGACCGGGGTGCGACCGCGGTTGAAGATCTCGATCCAGTCGTGAGAGTAGGGGGCGCCGGAATTCCCTCCCCCGGCAAAGATCTGGCTGATGATGACTGGTGGGGGAGCCGCCTGACCAACGATCGTCAGCGGGATAACGGCCTGCCCGCTCCGCCCCTGTCCGTCACGGATGACCGCTGGCAGTCTCAGTGTGCCGGGACCGAGCGTCGCTGGCAGAATAAACCGCGCCGTAAACCGGTTGTCGCCGCCGACGGCATCACCGGCCTTTCCGTCATCGAGCAGTGGCAGTGATGCCCCGCCGCCTGCCGACTGCAGCTCGGCGCTGACCGTGCTTCCGGCACTTGACGGATTGGTCCCCGGGAGCACCGCGACACTCAGCAGCACAACGCTTCCGGGTTGTGCCGGATCCGGTGTCGCGAGCCCTGTCCCGACCGGACTGGTCGAAGCGCCGCAAATCGTCTGTGGCGAGGCGCGGTTGAGCGGGCCGGGCGCCACTGCGACAAAATCGACGCTGTTCCGATCGCTGTCGGTGCAGCCGCGATCGATCCGTGTCGCCGCGGCGCTGCTGCTCGGAGCGGGCGCCGGTCCCGCCCCTTCGAAACATCTGGTAGTTGAGCCATAACCCACCAGATCGATCACTTCCAGTCCCATTGGTACTGTTCCGGTTAGCCCGGTCAGACAGGTGGTTCCAGCAGGGATCGTCGCCGTGCCGCGGGTCAGAACGACCTTTCCCGCCGTCGCCGCCATGGCCACGGTCCCGGTCAGATCGGGTGTCGGCAGGCTTGCTCCGCTCGCCCCGCCAGAGGCCTGCTGGATCAGGTATCGCTGTCCGGGCCCGACCATCCCGCTCAGCGCAGTTCGCTGCCAGGTGGTCCCGGTCGATGATGCATAGTTGATCGCCCAGGTGGCAAGATCGATCGTCGCCGACCCGGTGTTGAGCAGTTCGACAGAGTCGAAGCGATAGGTTGCACCTGAATTCCCTCCGCCGCCAGAGACCTGACTG
>JBEIMN010000059.1:0-10729 GCA_040378705.1 Acidobacteriota bacterium | reverse complement strand
TTTGATAGTTTAGATAATTCGACCAGAGAGACATTCCCCCGATTCTCTCAACTGCTCAGAAGACAGGAGTCAGTCTGCACCTCAGGTTAGTCACGCCTGGATGCGACCATTGTTTAATAATATCGTCGACGTACTTCGTTTACGAATTTTGATCAATACCTTTCAGACTGCCAGATCTTCCGCGTAATCAGCATTGCGCAGGCACACAAGGTCGGATCCCGCTTTGGGGCACCATTTGCCCATCCCCCCGGATAACAGATCTTCAATATTACCACCAATACTGCACGCCGTGCGGCCAGTTCATGGCCGGATTCCGGACTTGCACCCAGGAGAGATACAGATCCATGCGTTCCTCACATATTTCCATCCACTCACTGTTTCTGGCAGTGACGTTGACCATCCTCACAATCACCGCGTCGACCACAGCCATGGCCGCGGATCCGGGAGTCGCCCTGCCCGCAAGTTCCGAAGCCAGTGACAACAAAGCCGGTTCATTGCTTGTCTTTAACTACTACAACTCCGACAGCTCGAACGCGGAGATGAAGAATACGACCGTCAACATTACCAATACACATCCGTCGCGCCTCGTCATTGTCCACTTCTTCTTCGTCTCCTCGGTCTGTTCAGTCGCCGACTATAAGACTAAGCTGACACAGAATCAGACCTATTCGATCGAGGTCTCGGATATCGATCCCGACATCTCCGGCTACATCCTCGCCGTCGCAGAGAACTCGGACGGGGTTCCAATCTCCCACAACGCGCTGATTGGTGATCTCTATGTCAGGGATGAAGCAAAGTCGGTCAATCTCAGCGCGATGGCCTTCAGCGCCGACTGGGGATTGATCGGGACTCCGATTCCGGGCGCGCTGTCAACATCCTCGACCGTGACCGTCAATTTCAGCAGCGCATTTGGCGGCTACAATAAACTGCCGGCCGCCGTCGCGCTCTCAAGCATCCCGAGCCGCGCCGCCGGCGACCGCACGATGCTCGTTCTCAATTCGGTCGGTGGTGACTACCTCGCCGCGGCTGGTGATGGAACAAAAGCGGTCTTCGGACTCCTCTACGACGATGCAGAGCAGGCCGCCAGTTTCAATCTCTCGTTCAGTTGCCAGTACGCACGAGTTCTCGATGACGCGACGCCACGAACCGTTCCGCGCTTCTCGACCATCATTCCCGCTGGCCGAACCGGCTGGATGAGGCTCTACGGCCAGGATGGAACGAAGGGACTGCTCGGCGCAATGTTCGTCTGGAACATCACGCCTGATGGCAAGCGGCAGGGCGCGCACAATCTGCACCATCTGACCCTTACCTCGGTCGCCACTACCGCGACGCTTCCGGTCTTTCCTTACTAACCGTTTTTCAACGACTGGACCACTGCGGGGAGGAGAATTTTAGTTCTCCTCCCCATTTTTTATTTTGAATTATCTGTTAAATTTTCAGCAATTTGACAGCAGCAGGCGGGAAGCCACACAAGTAGAATCAACCAGCAGAATCAGATGGCGAGTGCCCGCAGGAGAGCATCCTTATCGGAAGGGACCTGAATAAAGTGGTTCGCGTAATTTGAAGTGATCGGGATCCGCGCCCCGGTCGGATCGGCATAGGTCAGCGTTCCACGATGGTAATTTACCGTATAGTCCGGGTCCTTGAGGACGTGGCCGGTCAGAATAGCGACAATATCCTCGCCGGGATCGATCTCCCCCGCCGCGACCAGCTTGCGGATTCCGGCGACCGTCACCGCCGACGCCGGCTCACAGCCAATACCATCACTCCCGATGACCGCCTTTGCATCGGCAATCTCCTGTTCGTTGACACTCTCAACCGTTCCATTCGAGCAGTTCAATCCGCGAAGGGCTTTCGGCCAGGAGACCGGATTGCCAATCTTGATGGCCGTCGCGAGCGTCCAGGCGGGCGTCACCGGCGTCAGCGTCTCCGCCCCGGCCTGCCACATTCGATAAAGCGGATTGGAGCCTTCTGCCTGAATGATGGTCAACTTTGGCAGACGCGAAATGACCCCACGCTCAAGCAGCTCGTGCAGCCCCTTCGCGATCGCCGAACTGTTGCCAAGGTTGCCACCCGGAACGACAATCCGGTCCGGAACCTGCCAGCCACGCTGCTGAAGCATCTCGAAGGCGATCGTCTTCTGCCCTTCGAGCCGAAACGGATTGATCGAATTGAGCAGATAGATCGGGGTCTCGTCGGCAACCTCACGGACGAGTCGCATGGCGTCATCGAAATCACCCTCGAGCTGAAGAACGACCGAACCGTAATCGAGTGCCTGCGAAAGCTTGCCCAGCGCAATCTGCCCCGAGGGAATGAAGACGAACGATCTCATCCCGGCACGCGCGGCATAAGCGGCCATCGAAGCCGAGGTGTTGCCGGTGCTCGCGCAGGCGACCATCGTCGCGCCAAGCCGGCGCGCCTGCGTGATCCCGGTCGTCATGCCGAGATCCTTGAACGATCCGGTTGGATTCATCCCGAGATGCTTGACGGCGAGTCGCTCGACTCCGGCAAAGGCGGCCGATCGCGGCGCATCCCAGATCTGCGTGTTCCCCTCGGTCAGCGTTACGATCTCGTCCTCGTCAACCTCTGGCAAGAGCTCGCGAAAACGCCAGACTCCACTCTGATCAACCGTCTTTGGCGAGGCTCTTCGCCAGTCCCAGAGGCTCATCAGCCGCTCACCACGCATCTCGTCGAGCGGATAGGTAACATCCAGCAGCCCATCGCACGCCGGACAAGTGTAAAGTTTCTCCTGCGTCGGGTAGACTTTCTTGCAGGCCAGACAACGAAGTGAGGGCATAATTGATCCAGACAATCAGGGTTGAGAGGGTTGATCGAGCTGAAAGGCCCGATGGATGGCACGAACCGCCACCGGAGCATCGTTCTCGGCGACGATCAGCGAAATATTGAGCTCCGAAGAGCCCTGAGAGATGGCGATCACGTTGACTCCACTCTCACCAAGCGCTCCGAAGACGCGTCCGGCAATGCCCGGAGTCCCCTTCATCCGGTCACCAACCACGGCAACTACCGCGACCGAATCGTCCTGCTCGATCGATTCGATGTGACCCTGATGAAGATCCAACTCGAGCACCGAACGAAGTGCCCTCACGATTCGCGGCGACTCCTGTGAGCCAACCACGAAACAGAGGTTATTCTCCGACGACGCCTGCGAAATCATCATGATACTCGCCCGCTCCGATGCGACCGCCGCGAAAGCCTTCGCCGCGATTCCCGGAATACCCTGCATCCCGCGGCCACTGATCGTGACCATCGCCACATTCCGGAACGACGTCACCGCCTTTACTCCACGTGACGACGGATGCCCGGTAACCGTGACCCGCGTTCCGGGATCGAGCGGGTTGAAGCTGTTCAGAATCCTGACCGGAATATGCTTCTGACACGCCGGAAGGATAGTTTTGTAATGGAGCACCTTTGCACCGTAGTATGCCAGCTCCGACGCCTCGCTGTAGGAGATCTCACGCAAAGTCCGTGCCTCCGGAACCTCGGTCGGATTGGCCGACATCACTCCATTGACATCCGTCCAGATCCAGATCTCATCCGCGTCGAGGACGGCGCCCAGTATCGATGCCGAGTAATCGGAACCACCACGCCCAAGCGTCGTGCTCACCCCGTCTTCCGTCGCGGCAATGAACCCGGTCACCACCGGGATCTCCTTCTGATCGAGCAATGGCCGCAACCGCGCGCCAGCGCGGTCACGCGTCAGCTCCATATTCGGTTCCGCCGCACCAAACTGGTCGTTGGTGACGATCAGCTCGGTCGCCTCGATCGACCTCGATCCGTATCCACGCGAGGCAATCGCCCCCGCCAGCAATGGCGCAGAGAGGCACTCCCCAACTCCGGAGATCGCATCGAGCAACCGTGGCGTCAACTCGTGGACCATCGACAATCCAAAGTAGAGCTTGTCGACCTGATCGAGCCGCCGCCCGATACTCTCGAGCGCGATCCTTCGCGCTCCCTCATCGGTGATCACCTTTTCGGCAACCGCGGCATGGCGCTGGTAGAGGTCGTCGCGCACCGCCGAATCCCAATGACCGCCAGCCGCCTTCTCCGCCGCCTCGATCAGACGATTCGTGATCCCACTCATCGCCGAGGTGACCACGACGACACGATCACCGGTCGCCGCACTCCGAATGGCCAGCTCCGCCGCCTCCGCGATCCGCTCGGCGGTGCCGACCGACGTCCCGCCAAATTTCATGACTATCAGCATAAAAACTTTCCTGCCGGGGATTACTCCCTGCCAATCACAACAATCCCTGCGCGACCAGCAACTCCGCGTTCAATAACGCCGCTCCGGCCGCTCCCCGAATCGTGTTGTGGCTGATCAGCGTGAACTTGAAGTCGAGGATCGTGTCACGTCCAATCCGCCCAATCACCGTCGCCATGCCCTTCTCGGCGTCCCGATCCAGCCGCGGCTGCGGTCGATCCTTCTCCTCCCGGACGATGATCGGATGCTCCGGCGCCGTCGGAAGCTGCAACCGCTGCGGCAACCCGCTAAAGCCCCGCCAGACCGCTTTCAAATCATCGATCGAGGCCGGCCGACTCAGCTTCACCCGCACCGATTCCAGATGCCCATCCTGAACCGGCACCCGATTGCACTGCGCACTGACCAGAAACGACGCCGATTCAATCACGCCACCACCCAAACGACCGAGGATCTTCTGCGGCTCGACCTCGACCTTCTCCTCTTCCCCGCCAATGTACGGGATCACATTGTCGATCACATCCATCGAGGCCACCCCTGGGTAACCAGCGCCGGAGATCGCCTGCATCGAGGTCATCATTACCGCCTCGAGTCCGAAATGCTGCTGCAATGGCGCCAAAGCCATCACCAGCCCAATCGTCGTACAGTTCGGATTCGTGATCATATAGCCTTTATCATAACCACGATTCAGCTTCTGAGCCGGTATCACATCGAGATGCCCCCGGATTGATCTCCGGGACCAGCAGCGGCACATCCGGCGCCATCCGATAGGCTGACGAATTGCTGATGACCGGATACCCTGCCGCCGCGAACGCCGCCTCCGCCTCGAACGCAATGTCCGACGGCAGGCTCGCAATCACCAGATCACAGTCGAGCGGCGGCTTGCACGGAAAGAGGCGCATCGACTTCACAGACTCCGGCATATCGTATGGCAACTTCCACTGACAGACATCACCGTAGAGCTTTCCTTCCGACCGATCAGAGGCCGCCAGCGCGCTCACCTCGAACGTCGGGTGATTGCGCAACATATGTATCACGCGCTGACCAACCGTCCCCGTCGCTCCAAGGATTCCGACCCGGTACTTTGCCCGGTGAATGACTTCATTCGACATCTCTCTTCAACCTGCTTTCTATGGCTTTTTTATGCTTTTATGCTTTTATGCTGTTCTGAGTTTTAAACCAACGCAATTACCAGTTCAATCCTGAGCTGGGTGGACAGGCTTTCGGCTATTGCTCCAAATCGCGCCAATCGAGCCCTCCCTTACCGTCACTGGATGAAGGCGCCAGTTGAAGGCGCCAGATGAAGGCGCCAGTTGAAGGCGAATGGTATGGTCTGCGAATGGGGTTGTCAAGAATTCGGTCTTCACCAATTGGCGAATCCTGCCGGCGGTCACCCAATCTCACGCCCCAGCCTCAACGTTAGCCTCAACTTTAAGGAGATGGGTTCCCTTCTCCCGGACTCTTCCAATGATCATCGTCGCCGGATAATGGCCCCGCAGAAATTCGAGCAAACCCGACGCCTTATCCGCACCAATCGCAATCAGCATCCCACCGGCCGTCTGCGGGTCGTAAAGCAGGCTGATCAGCGCGCCATCGTCCGCCCCGTCCCCAATCTGTATGAGGATATCCTCGCCAACGTACTCGCGGTTTGTCCGATCCCCCTGCGTGAGCATCCCCAACCGCGCCATCTCGATCGCGCCCGGCAGCAGCGGAACCGACGCGGCGTCGATCTCGATCGTCACGCCACTCGCTTTCGCAACCTCCCAGGCATGGCCAAGCAGTCCGAATCCGGTAATGTCGGTCGCTGCCCGCACCCCAAAATCCCGAATCGCCTCGGATGCCGCCCGATTCGACATCAACATCGTCGCCGTCGATACCCGCTCCATCTCCTCCGTTGCCTTCCCGAACTTCACCCCGGTCGAGATGACTCCCGTCCCAAGCGGCTTCGTCAGAATCAGCAGATCTCCCACCCGCGCCCCATTGTTGGTCGCCAACCGATCGGGATGAATCAAACCGGTCACCGAATAACCAAACATTATCTGATCATTCTGCACGCTGTGACCACCAACAAGCGACACTCCATTCTCCGCCAATACCGAGAGCCCGCCGCGCATTATCTCACCGAGTATCGACAAATCGACACCCTCCCGCGGAAAGCAGGTGATCGCCATCGCCGTCACCGGCCGACCTCCCATCGCCCAGACATCGTTGAGCGAGTTGAGCGCCGAGATCCGACCGAAGTCGTACGGATCGTCCACCACCGGAGTGAAGAAATCGACCGTCTGGACCATCGCCAGCTCGTCCGTCAATCGGTAAACTGCCGCATCGTCCGCCTGATCGAACCCAACCAGCAGATTCGGATCATTCAGTTGTCCTGGTAGGTTGCCCAGAACCTGGGCAAGTGCACTGGGTGCGAGCTTGGACGCTCAACCCGCGCAATCTACCATATGAGTCAGCCTGATCATTGCAGATTCCCTGTTACTGAAAATAGTGTCTCCAAAAAATCGTGGTTCCGGCGGGGAGCCCCCGTCCGGAACCACGCCCGATGTTAGCTCAATCCTCGGCCGGTCTGCCCGCCCCACGCCGCGCCGCCGGCGGTGTCACCGTACCCACAACTGCCGCCGGAGCCGGAGCTGCCGGAGGCGTCACGCCGACCGCGTTAGTCTTTCCCTTGATAATTCCGAGCGCCGTCCGCAACTCCGTCTCGATTCTGCCACAGAGCTCCTTGTTGTCACGAAGCGTCGAACGCGCATTCTCACGCCCCTGTCCAAGCCGCTCCCCCCGGTACGAAAACCAGGAACCAGACTTCTCGACAATCTTGTTCTCGACGCCAAGATCGATGATCTCCCCAAGACGCGAGATACCCTCGCCGTAGAGGATGTCAAACTCCGCCTCACGAAACGGCGGCGCAACCTTGTTCTTTACTACCTTGACCTTGGTCCGGTTGCCGATGATATTCTCACCATCCTTGATCTGCGTCAGACGCCGGATATCGACCCGTACCGTAGAGTAGAATTTCAGCGCCCGTCCACCAGTCGTCGTCTCCGGCGATCCGAACATGACGCCAATCTTCTCTCGAATCTGGTTGATGAAGATAAGGCAGGTATTCGATCGGCCAACGACCGCGGTCAGCTTCCGCAGCGCCTGCGACATGAGCCGCGCCTGAAGTCCGGGCAGCGAATCGCCCATATCCCCCTCAAGCTCCGCCCGTGGCGTCAGCGCGGCCACCGAATCGATCACCAGCACATCGACCGCATTCGACCGGACCAGTGACTCCGTGATCTCCAGCGCCTGCTCTCCGGAATCGGGCTGCGAGACGAAAAGATCGTTGATGTTCACCCCGAGCTTCTCGGCATAAGCCGCGTCGAGCGCATGCTCAGCATCGACATACGCCGCAATCCCCCCCGCCTTCTGCGCCTCAGCCACGACGTGAAGGGCGAGCGTCGTCTTACCCGAACTCTCCGGACCATAGATCTCGATGATCCGTCCCCGCGGGAACCCACCAACCCCGATCGCCGCATCAACCCCAATACTCGAGGTCGAAATGACCGGAATCTCGTCAACACGATGCTCGCCAAGGCGCATGATCGCCCCCTTGCCGAACTGCTTCTCAATATTCAAAAGGGCAGCCTCAACCGCCCGCGTCTTCTCGTTCTTTTCCATTGCTATCTTTTCAATTGCCATTGGCGCTCTCTCTTTCAGTTGAATTAATGTCCGATCCAGCATTCTGCGGCGGCCCGCTGCCGAAGACCGGAACATTGCCCGATTCGACATCGCCACGAGGCTGGAGAATTTTCAGGTGTGGCATTGCACCACGTCGTTGAATTTTGGGTCTGGTTGCACCACGATGCTTGAGAGAGAGGTTCGAAATTCAATTGAAATACCGATCAGATTGCCACTCCCTGTCTTTGATTGCCCGCACCAGGCCCATGTGATTCTCTAAGGGTCTTAGGGTCTTAGGGGTGGCCGGTATTTCCAACCCGCAGATTATACACCACGCCCAAACCACTCGAACAGCACAAAATAGGTCTCATAACCTTCATATTTCTGTCTGGTACAGTGCGGGGTGGCCAGCCCAACGCGCTACTTCACACGCTTGGGAGCAATCGCCACCAGATCGAGATCCTGCCACAGCAGATCGTGAAACCGCGCCTCGTCAACCTTCGCTCTCCGCTTTGGAAAAAGCGTCGCCCACCCAAGCGCCGGCGGCACCGGAAGCTCATCGCCAACCTCGGCCTGGACCGCACGCCGGTAGCGGCTCTCCTGCGGCTTCACCTCGAAGGCCGCCCGGAAATGCTTCCGCGCCTCGACCAACCGCTCCGCCTGCCAGTAGAGTAGTCCCAGACTATATTGCGCGAGATCGAAGCGCGGATCGAGCCGAACCGCCTTCTGCAGGGACCTGATCGCCATCTCGAACCGCCCATCTTCCTGGTAGGCACGACCGAGCAGGTAATACATCTCCGGCCCCGGATTGAGATCGAGCGCGTGCTTGAGATGGGGTATCGCCTCGGCCAGCTTTCCCTCGCGCGCCAGCAGCCGTCCCAACCCGTAGTGGGCGGCAAATGAGTTCGAATCGATCGCCAGCGCCTGCTCGAGACGGGCGCGCGCCGAGGCGTCCTCCCCATTCTCTCCATTCAGCAGCCCAAGCAGCAGCAGCGCACGAAAATGATCCGGGCGATCCTCCAAAGTCCGGGCAAGGATCGTCCCCGCCTCTCCCGATTTCCCCTGTGTGAAGTAATACTCGCCAATAATCAGCTGAAGCTCGACATTCTGATCGTCAAGGCGCAGCGCACTTTCGAGCATCTTCAAGCCACGCTTCGCATTCCCCTCCGCGAGCAGGTCGATGCCATCCTCAACCAGATAGGCGAAATCGTCGCGAAACCGACCCCGGTATGCCGCAATAATCTTTTCACAACGATCGTCAAGCCTTTCGCGCTCCGCTGTCTCCTCATAGTGACGGGCGACCCGCCCGCGCCAGCGTAACTCGAGCTCTTCGGAATCGATCCCTCCCTTCTCGGTCAGCAGTTCCGTCAACGACTCGAGCATCATATGGTCATAGAAGCTGCCCGTCGCCTGTTGCTGCGCGATCTCAAGCAGCTGCTCGAAGCGCTCGTTGGAACGCACCAGCGCCGACTCGAGCGCGCTGATCCGCTCGAGCAGATGCTCTTCCAGGGTATTGTCGATCAATTCGCCCGGCATTGAATCCGGTGTCCGGGTGATAACCAGCAGAAAGGCTCCACACGCCTCGCAGTGATCGGCCTCATTTGGATTGGCTTTTTTGCATCTCTGGCAATAGATCATAGTCTGAACCTCCACCGCTCCACTCGTTAACACCCGATTGGCCGCACCTGGTGAATCCAGTATCTGGCCACACCAGTGCCGCCCCAAAGCATTGGATTATACCTTTGACAAGTTTGCAATATAAAGTCAGGATCGACTGTTTCAGATCAGTGCCCCAGCCTCAAATTAAAGACAACTGCCCACCCAAAATTTTATCTTGCCGGCACTGTTCTGTTGTGATAGTCTTACATCTGTTCGAGGGACCGTCACACTCGTCACACACACGCCAGTTACACATATCTGGCGCAACAGGTCCCCGGCCTTACCCCCGTAACATATTCTGATCCCCGTCCTCCAGGTGCGCCATGACACCATAACACTGGCAGCATCCACCCGATTTTTGAGTTTAAACCATCAGGCCAGGCTTTGTACCATATGCCATGAGCCGGCCACCACCAGCCTCACAGTCCATTAAACGACTCGAATGGCCACAGTAACCAAAACTTTTTGAACCAGCTTCAATGACGACTATTCCGGGAAAGACGCGGATATCTCCGTGCATCCCGGTATGGGGGAATGACCAAGGTGATTTTTATGTCGAAAACTGTTCCGCTCAACCGTAAACTGACAGCAGGAATTGCCCTCACCGCGCTGATGACCCTGACGATCCTTATCATTGGATCTCTCTGCGCCTGGCAATCAGCATCAGCAACCACACTCCAGAGTCAGGACCAGCCGCTCGTCGGCCCCGGAGTGCCAATGGTGGGCTCCAATGCTCCGCAGAGCGCCCTCAGCAACCTCAAGGCTGGCAGCCTTCTCTTCTTCCCGAAATATACCAGCAGCAGCTCCGATCCGAGCCAGATCAACACGATCATCACCCTGACCAATACCAACCCGCGCGAGGGCGTCACCGTGCGGCTCGCCTACATCGAGAACTGTCAGGTCGTAAATAAGTTCGTCAACCTGATGGGCAACCAGACCCAGACGCTGCTCGCAAGCATCGAGAACCCAGGAAAGACGGGTTACATCGTCGCGATCGCCATCAATTCGAACGGAATTCCGACCCAGTTCAACTGGCTGATCGGTTCGGCCACGATTCGCGACGGCGAGAATCACCTCGCGACCTACAATGCTGTCGGCGTTGCCAAGCGAAGCGGCGGAAGCGTTCGCTCGAGCATCGATACCGAAGCGGCAATCGTTTTCAACGACGTCGAATACGATAAGCTCCCG
>JBEIMN010000058.1:0-10730 GCA_040378705.1 Acidobacteriota bacterium | reverse complement strand
GGAACCTACGACATCAGATTCGATTCAGAGACGAACGAGGTCGCCGTAATCAGCAAGGGTCGACAGATTGTGACGGCGAAAGTCGAGGTCAAAGTGACGGATCGAAAGAATCTGCACAACTCAGCCGGCTATGTCGAACGCGACAACACACGTGTGCTGACGACGTTAAGCTTCGAGGGTGACAAGCGAATCTTACTCGTAAATCCGACCAGCGGAAATCAGAACGCCGGCAACGAATAACAACAATCACCGCTGATCAATCATCAGATTCAGCCGGTTTCAGAAAGGGAGAGCCGGGGCATACAGATGCTCCGGCTCTCCCTTTCTCGCAAAGTGATCGTCGACAGACGCGGGTATCACCGGATTATGGCACCATCCACGGAAACCAGTAAGCCTGCATCATAACGAAGATACCGACGAGCACCGCCAGCGCGATACTATGAAAAAAGACATACCGCAGGATGACACCCTCGCTGCCGTGCTGCCTTGTCGCCATCCCGGCAACAACGATCGACTGGGCATCGATCATCTTGCCCATGACACCACCCGAGCTGTTGGCGGCGGTGGCCAGTATCGGTGAAAAGCCAAGCTGCTGTGCTGTCACCTGCTGCAGATTCCCAAAAAGGACATTGGACGACGTGTCGCTGCCTGTCAGTGCCACACCAAGCCAGCCCAGCAGTGGTGAAAAGAACGGAAAGAGCCAGCCGGTACTCGCAAAAGCCAGTCCCATCGTCGAATCGAGCCCGCCAAAGCGTGTCGTGAAGCCAAGAGCCATCATTGCCGCAATCGTGATCAGCGAGACCCTCGCCCGCCTGAAGGTGCCCCAGAATATCAGGAGCAGACGAATTGGCGATAATCGGAGCAATGTGCCGGAGATCATTCCGGTTATCAGCAGTGCGGTTCCGGTCGCAGAGAGCCAGTTGAACGTGAAGCGTGCCTCTTCCGCCTTCAACTGTCCGACAACCGGTGGAGCGCGGAATACCGCCTTATCGAGATACGGTACGGCAAATTCAGGCATTGACAGCCCGTTCAGAAAGACCTTGGTCGATGGAATCCCCCAGATGAAGACGAGTATCGAAAGTATGATCCACGGCATCCAGGCTCGCAGCGCGGCGGCAGCCGGAACCCTGGGCTGGAGAGCGCTCTCCGGTTCCTGCTCCTCATCCGAAAACCGCCAGGTTCGACGTGGCTTCCAGAATTTGAGCAGCACGATCAACGAAAAGATCGAGGCGACGGCCCCTGCAATATCGACGACCCACGGTCCGTGATAGTTGCTGATCAGAAACTGTGCAAGTGCAAAGGTCGAACCAGCGGTGAGGCAGGCCGGCCAGACTTCACGCATCCCCCTGAACCCGGCCATCGCCCAGATCAGCCAGAAAGGAACGATCAGCGAAAAGAGTGGCAGCTGACGTCCCGTCATAGCGCTTAGCTGCTCAAGCGGAAGTCCGGTCACCTTGGCCATGGTGAGAATCGGCGTTCCGAGGGCACCAAAGGCAACCGGAGCCGTATTCCCAATCAGCGAAAGTCCGGCGGCCTGAAGGGGCTTGAAGCCGAGCCCAATCAGCATTGCCGCCGATACCGCGACCGGAGTTCCGAACCCGGCGGCGCCTTCGATGAAGGCACCGAAACTGTAGGCAATGAGCAGTACCTGAATCCGTCGGTCATCTGCCAACCCGGCAATCGTCTGCTTGATGACTTCAAACTGCCCGGTCTCAACAGTGATGTCATAGACGAAGATCGCCGTTAAAACGATCCAGCCGATCGGAAAGAGGCCGAAGGCCGCCCCGTTCGCCGCCGCCGCAAGCGAAAGCCTGAAGGGCATACCGTAAACGAAGACCGCGACCAGCATCGCCGACCCAAGACCGATCAGCGCTGCAAGGTGGGCCCGGACGTGATAAAAGGCGAGCAGACCAAGCAGGATGACCACCGGCACCGCAGCAACCAGCGCCGAGATCAGAAGACTGCCCATTGGGTTGTATACTTGAGTCCAGTTCATAATCGGGAATTAAACGTGAGTCCGGAATTCCGATGTCGAAACGGAAGCCCCCTCCGACATCAGGCGTTATTGGTTACTGGTCAATTTCAGCACTACTTCAGACTTGCCTCGATCGCCTGGACGATCTGCTCGTTTTCAGGTTCGATATCTGAAGCGAAATGTGCGAGTGGCCGACCAGTGGAGTCGATCAGGTATTTGTTGAAATTCCAGGTGACCTTGCCACCAAGCTGTGGATTGACGGTTTCGTCCGTCAGGTAACGATAGAGCGGGTGTATATCGTCACCAGAGACTGAAATCTTCGAAAAGATCGGGAAAGTCACCTGATACTTGCTCGTGCAGAAATCCCTGATCTCCGCATCGGTTCCCGGTTCACGAAAGGCAAAGTTGTTGGCCGGAAAGCCAAGGATGACCAGCCCGCGTGACTGGTATCTCTCCTGAAGCCGCTGTAACCCCTCATACTGCGGAGTAAACCGACACTTGCTGGCGACGTTGACGATGAGCAGGGTCTTTCCACGATACTGGTCGAATCGCTGCGAGTTTCCGTCGATGTCACGGGCTTCGATTTCATAGATCGATTTGACGAGGGGCGCCGACGCTCCAGAAACGGGTGCCGATTTTTTCCGCTGGTAGAAATATGCGACACCTCCGATGATCGAGATCACCTCGATCACCACCAGTGCAATGAAGAACTTCTTGAACTTCTTCCTGTAATCATTGGTCATGGCTGAAAGATCCTATTTGAGGGCGTTCTCGATTGCCTCGATCACCTTCGCGCTCTCGGGGCGGTCCGACGAATCGAAGCGGGCGATCGGCTGTCCGCTCCGGTCGATCAGGAATTTATTGAAGTTCCAGGTGATACGGCCGGAAAACTTAGGATTGGTCTCCTTCGAGGTCAGATACTGATAAAGCTGGTGGATATCGGAACCATCGGCAGAGAGTTTCGCGAACATCGGGAATTTGACATTATACTTCATCGAGCAGAACTCGACGATCTGGGCTTCCGTCCCGGGTTCCTGTCCACCAAAGTTGTTGGCTGGAAAACCGAGAACGACAAATCCTTTCGCCTGGTATGTATCGTAGAGTTTCTGCAGACCGGCGTACTGTGGCGTGTAGCCGCACTGGCTGGCGACATTGACGATTAACAGCACTTTTCCCTTGTAGCGGTCGAGCTTCAGACTCTCGCCTTTGATATCCCTGACCGGAATATCGTATATCGACCCAACCTTAGTGTTATTCGTGGTCATCACGGCTGATCCTCTTGTTTCGGCAGCTTCGGCTGTTTCGGCGCTCGTCGGTTGTCGCGACTTCATCAGCAGCACCAAACCGCCGATCATCACCGCGAGAACCATCATCCAGCGCGTCATTCCTGATATTTTGGTCATTTTGAATCCTTTTCTTATCCAGATCTGGTCATATCCAGATCTGGTCCTGTCCCGATCCGAACGACGTTTGCGACGTCACGAAGACAGTGAACATACTGGTCTGATTTTTCAAAAATGGTAAATTGTCATCAACCTTCAATTTCACCTGACGCAGTAAAGATGGCTCTTGCTGCGCAGATAGAGTTCGCCATCGGCAACGACCGGAGACGAGACAAACATCTGGTCTGTAAACCGGTTCGTTGCAAGAACCTCGAACTGCTCACCCATCCTGACGACGGTCACGACCCCGCTCTCGCTGGCAAGGTAGAGTTTACCCGCCGCGGCGATGGGTGACGCCTTGAAGCTGTCGGGTTCGGGCAGTCGTCGCTGCTGATAGTACGGAACGCCGGTGGATGCATTGTAGCAACTGAGCGTACCGTTGTCGGAAAGAACATAGTATTTGCCATCGGCAAGGACAGGTGACGGAGTGTAGGCGGTTCCGCGCGTCGTCGACCAGACGACAGCATCGGTTCCGGTCAGATCGCCCTCTCGACCAAGGCGGATGGCCATCAGTTTTGGATCGCGATAACCGCTCATGACAATCAGGAGGTCGTCCTGAACTACGGGGGTCGGAATGACATTGGCCCCGAGTCCTCCGCATTCCCAGATGAGTCGACCAGTAGCAGGCTCATAGGCACGGGTGCGATTGGTCGCCGCGAGAACGATCTGGCGACGCCCCTGATGGGAGATGGCAACCGGCATCGACCACGAACTGGCCTCTTCGCGGTTGACACGCCAAACTTCGCGACCGGTCATTTTATCGAGCGCGACCATGAACGAGCCACTCTCCTGGTCGTAATTCAGAATGAGCAGGTTACCATCAAGAAGCGGTGCACTGCCCTCTCCAAACTGGAGGCGCATTCTCATGCGGACGCCAAAATCCTTCTGCCAGATCAGCTTTCCACTGAAGTCGTAAGCATAGACGCCGCGTGATCCAAAAGGCGCAAAGACGTAACGCCCATCGGTCGCCGGAGAGTTCGAGGCAAAGCTTCCATACTGGCGGTGATACGACTCGTGCGGTGTGGCCGTGGTCGCGACACGCTCCCAGAGCGTACGACCTGTGAGACGGTCAAGGCACATGACGACAAATCGGTGCTCGGGCACGCCGCGTGAGCCACTCTCACGGTCTCCACCCGGCTCGAAATTGCCGCGACCTCTGCCCGGAGCCGGCGTGCCCGCGACTCCCGATACGGGCCCACGCTCGTTTGGAATCGCCGTCGTCATAAAGATCCGGTCTCCCCAGATGACCGGGGTCGAGAAGCCACGACCGGCAACCGGTATCTTCCATTTTACATTCCGGTCATCACCGAACTCCACCGGGACCGCAGTTGGTGCGACACCGGTTAAGAATGGACCGCGCCACTGCGCCCAGTAACCGGCTTTCGAGGTTGAGGCCGACCGATCTGTTCGTGAAGACTGTGCGATGGCGACCGATAATGCAAATATCACCAGCAGGATCGGGGTGACGCGTATCGTGCCATTGGTCTTTGGTTGCATTGCGTTCTCGCTTCCTCTTGAATCTCATCAAGCTGTACTATTCTGGTCACTGCAATATCTGAACCCGGCCGGTTTCGATGTGGTAGACGCCACCGGCAATCTTCAATCTCTTTTCACGAACCATTTTAGCCAGAACCGGCTCGCTCGTTTCGAGTGTGGTCATCGCCTCAATCACGTTGGCCCAGACGACCAGGTCCGACAGACTTCGCGGATCAGTGGGTGGAGTGCGCGCCTTGACCTTGGCGACGGTCGGCTGTATGGCGTCGACCAAAAAGCGCAGATGCGCATCGCGCTGATTATCGATCGCTGCCTGGACCGCACCGCATTTTTCATGGCCAAGGACAACGAGGAGTTTCGAGCCAAGATGCTCGCTCGCATACTCGATACTGCCGATGACCGCATCGTCAACGACATGGCCGGCAACACGAACGACAAAGAGATCTCCAAGCCCAGCGTCGAAGACCATCTCCGGTGGAACGCGCGAGTCTGAACAACTGAGAACTATCGCGTATGGATGCTGGCCGGCCAGGCCAAGCATGATCCGGCGCTGGGCAGACTCGTTTGGATGTATCTCACGATTCGAAGTGAAACGGCGATTACCATCGAGCAGCCGCCGCAGTGCGGTCTCAGGATCTACCTGCACGACCGGCACACCTGGCGCTTTCTGGCCATTTTGAGCCGCAGATTCGGGTTTCTTCTCTTTTTGGTCTTTTTGGTCTTTCTGGTCTTTCTGGTCTTTCTGGCCCTCCTGGCCCTCCACTGGCACGGCTGGCCGTTGTGATGAGGCTGCCCGGTGCGGGACCGGATCGCCAGCCAGACAGAGCAGTGGAGTGAAAATCAAAACGGCGATAACTAAAACATTCTGCTTCATCAATCTTCCCGATCAATACTCCCCGATCGGGCCTCCCTGGTCGGGGAATATTGATCGGGATAAACGGTTGATCCGGGCCGGCCCCAACTTCGCCGGCCGGCCTGGATCCAGTTTCAAATAGTCGGGCTATGGCAGCTCACGAATCCGCAGATTGCGGAACTCGATCGGAGCCCCTTCGGCTTCGAGGCAGAGATAGCCGGTGGCGGGCTGGCAATTTGCCCCACCGGAGACCTCCTCACCATTGACCCAGAGACGAATCTCGCCGTTGATTCCCCGAACATAATAATGGTTCCACTGACCGAACCCGCGGCTCAGGTTCCGGCGTGGAAAACTGCGGGAACCATTTGGCGAGAGTGGCGGGAACGGATTCATGGTCGAGGTTCCGACGGCAAAGATGTCACCGTTGGTCGTAAACCAGTCACCCTTCTTGCCCGAGCTCTTTTCGTACTGCTCACGATAGCCATGGTCAAGCATCTGAACCTCGATCCCACCCTTGGGGAGGTTATCCGGTTTCAGGCCGGTCAGAACCTCTTCCGGCACCCAGGCAAAGATTCCGGAGTTTCCACCAGAGCGAAGATGGCGCCACTCAACGACCAGTTCGAAATTGGTCACCTTCTTCTGTGTCCGGTAGACACCGATCGGGACGCCCGTGCCGGCGATGATGCCATCACGCCATTCCCAGGTATCCGGATTACCGTTGACATCGGCAAAGTCGCTCTCGACAAGCGTGCGCCATCCCGGCCCGACTCCATCGATGAAGGCCTTTGGCTTTTCCTGGGCGACGCTTGCCCGGACAATCGACGGAACCTGGCGCATAAGCGCTGCCACCGCGGAAGCGGCAATAATCAGGAGCAGGATGATGAGAGATCTTTTGAACACTTTTTCTCCTTGGGAACAGTAGTTATGATTTGATTTCAATGGTCATTCCGGATCGGCGAAGCCTGTCGATGAGCAGGTCCCCCAGCCCGGTCGCGGGAGTCAGAATACCACCGCGCCCCGGCCCGCCGGGCAGACGCTCCGGTTCAAGCGCGAGCGCGAGGGCCGATTCGCAGAGAAACCTGACGGTGGAGCGGTTGCCAGGATCGCCCTTGGCGGCGATCAGCCCACGGATCGGTCGACTGCTTCGGGCATCAGGGCTACTCTGGCTATTCGGACTAGTTACTGCACTTGCGACAAGCTCACACCTGAACCAGCCCTCATTCATCGTCTTCTCGGAGGGGCCTTCCCCCGGTTTCGGGGCAAGCGCCTTGAGTTGGCGACGTAACGGACTCTGCATCAAAGCGCGGAAGGCGGCCGATCCGGCGCTGAGCAACGTGGCACCGATCAGGCCGCTCATCCCCGAAAATTTTGTATACTCCTGATAAGTGAAGCCTGGTCCATATCCGGTGCTCCATTGATCGAAGAGTGCCGCACTGCGACGCACAACCCTGGTGTTAATTGGCCCCATAACAAACGGTGCGCCCCAGAAGCCAGCGTCGCGATCGAAGCACGGGCCGACCGGATCACCATTGGCGGCGAGCTCTTCGCTTGAGCGCCGGGGGGAGGGGTTAAGCAGAAAGAGGTCGGCGGCACGTCCCGCCTCGCCACTGTCGTAAAGATTGAAGGCCGTCGCCATCGTTCCGCCATTCAAGCCGCCACGCATCTGGTACCAGGCAGTGACGCGGCCACCTCCATCTGACACCTGCCGCAGATGTCGTGACATCAGGTAGGCTCCAAGGTCGGAAGGAACAGAATCGAAACCACAGAAAGGGATTATCCGCGTGCCATCAGCCTCTGCCTGCGCCTGGTGACGATCGATCAGATCTCTGACCCAGACGGTCTCACCGGTAATATCGACGTAATGTGTCCGCTGCCTGACGCAGGCATCGACAAGCCTGCTGCCATAAAGGGCATAAGGACCAGCCGTGGTCAGCACGACGCGGGTTCGTGCCGCGAGGGCATCGAGTGCTGCCTGGTCACCGGCATCGGCGACAATCACCTCGATATCGCGACCACGCTCGCCGAGCGTTGCCCGAACCGCTTCCAGCTTGTCCCGATTCCTGCCGGCGATTGCCCAGCGGAGTTCGGCGGGACGTGTTGCGGCGGCAATATAGGCAACTGTCTGCCGACCGGTAAAGCCGCTCGCTCCGTAAAGTACGACATCGAAATCTCGTTCAGCCATAATCGAAGGTGTCTGCCGATACAATAATGAATATTTGGTCGCGCCGATCCCGGTTCCCGCTTCAGGCTGCTGGTAATTACCGGCGTAAAGCCGGAGACTACGGCCGGAGGACATCGATATGCAGAAACAGATAATCGACGCCACGGATGCATTGAAGGGGTTGAAGGTCCTCGACTTTTCTCACGCACTTGCCGGACCGTATTGTACGCTGATTCTCGCCGAATACGGAACCGAAGTCTACAAAGTCGAATCACCTTTTGGCGGAGATATGGGTCGCGGCTGGGGACCGCCATTTTCAGGTGGAGAGTCTGCCTTCTTCCTTGGACTCAATCGCGGCAAGCTTGGTCTCTCGATCGACCTGAAGCGGCCGGAAGGGATCGAACTCTGCCGCAGGCTGATCTCGAAGGTCGACATCCTGATCGAAAATTTTCGGCGGGGAACGATGGATCGACTCGGGCTTGGATATGCGGCAGCGCGGGAGATCAACCCGCAACTAATCTACTGCTCGATCTCCGGCTATGGGCAATCCGGGCCGTCGGCTGACGATGCGGCAATGGACCTGATCCTGCAATGCTCGAGTGGACTGGTCAGCATGACCGGAACAGCCGGAGGCGAAGAGGTCCGCAGCGGCTACTCCGTTGCTGACATCACCGCCGGCCTCTTCAGCGTAATTGGAATACTGACGGCGCTCCGGCATCGTGATCAGTATGGTGAGGGGCAGTTTGTCGATATCTCGATGTTCGATGCCATGATCTCTGCTATGAGCTCAAACTTCTCGAGCTTCCTCGGTTCCGGCATCGACCCGCGGCCGATGGGAACTTCGTTTGGGACCATCGTTCCCTATCGCTGCTATGCCGCCGCCGACCGCAACTTTGCCATCGCCATCGGGAGTGAAAAATTGTGGTTGACGCTCTGCGAGGTGATCGGGCGACCCGACCTTGCCGTCCATCCGGACTATCGGACCAACTCCGACCGGGTGGCAAATCGTGCCAATCTCGATCACATTCTCGAGGAGATCTTCCGCCAGCATCCGGCTGCCGACTGGACGTTGCGAATGAACGCTGCCGGCATTCCGTGTTCAGTGGTCAGAACATTCTCCGAGGTACTGAACGATCCGCAGGCAAAGGTTCGTGAGATGTTTCCGACTCTCGATCACCCACGCGCCGGTCGACACCAGGTGACTGGCGCTCCGGTGAAATTCTCTCACCCACACAGCAGGCACCGACTGGCCGCTCCGCTTCTCGGGCAACATACGCGGCCGGTGCTGCGTGAGCTGCTGATGATCGAAGACGCTGAACTCGAAAAACTTCTTGCCAGCGGAGTTGTCCTGGAGACAACTGGCGGTTGAGAAAGAAAAAAAGGCGGCGGCTCCAAAGGTCATTCGGGGCACGCCGCACAATCAAGGTAAACACACAATTGGAAACTCGCGTCTCCACTGATATCGACGATTTGAATCGACACTATTTGTCGCGGCCCCGAAATTATTCTGAATTTATTTGTATCTGACTGGCGGTTCAACTTGAATGGCGACAATTCCAGCGTCGAGTCAACCTGCTTCTACACCGGGCACACTGGGCACACTGGGCGTTCGCTTATTTCCGGAGTTGAAGTTGTATGCTGGATTGGAGCGTTGCTGGCTGTCGGGTGATGAGTCTGCCTGGTGGACTATTAGTGGCGGGAATTGACGACGACCAGGCAAAAAAAAGGCGGCATCGCCCTTTTTCAATGGCCTGCCGCACGCGAAACTCACATATTCCGGAAGCGCCTGCTTCCACTTGTATAGACGTTTCGATAAGGGCACTTTTGTTGACGCCGGCCAAAATATTCACATCTACTTCAACTTCACTAAAATCTTGCGATCCAGCCGGCGAGTAGCTGGCAAATGATGGCGCCACCGATGGTCATGGAGCCTCCCCAGAGGAGGAGCTTGTGGAAGAGATCACGCGACTCTCCGCTATTTCTGACCGCGGCGACACACATTGCGCCAAGCGTCGAGAGCGGAGAGACATCGACAAGGGCCGAACCGACGTTGATGCTCAGGGCGACCGCGAGCGGATCCCCTCCGCCAATGCGCTGGACAAGGCTTGGGACGGTTGGCAGAAAAGCAGGCAGGACGACTCCGGAGGTGCTGCTGTAAGTGGAGACAACCCCGGTCACGAATGCCATGACCCCATTGACGGTCGACGGGGTGGCGAGGCGGGCAAGGATCGAGGTGAAGAGGTCGAGACCGCCAGTCTTCTCCATCAGTGAGATGAGTGTCGCGACGCCGGTAACCATGAGAACGACATTCCACGGCACGATCCTGATCGCCTGACCTTCGTCAGCGGCGCGAAGAATCAATATCATCGTGATGGCGGCAAAAGTGGCAAGGCCGGGCGAAATCCTGAAGAAGATCACGCCAACGATCCAGGTGGCGGTGATGATCATCGTCAGACGGTGTCGCCACTCGAACGGCAGACTTTCGATCTCGGCTGAAGCATCCGACTCGCCGGTCAGCTTAAGTCCGCCAAAGAGCAGGAATGCAAAGAGACTGACGATTGCGTGGGCAAGAAGATTCGAGGTGAAGACCTTCCATTCATGGCCGCCAAGTCCGGCCGCTGCCATCCGACTATTGGCGATCACGCCGACCGTACTGATTGGCGAGAGATTACCGGCGTTGGCGCCGTTTGTCACCATCAGTGCCGTCAAAAATGGCGCGATCCGCGCTCGCTCACCAATTGCCATGGCGAGCGGAACGACCAGGGCGACGCTCGAGATCGAGCCGGGGCCAATCATCGAGACGGT
>JBEIMN010000057.1:0-10808 GCA_040378705.1 Acidobacteriota bacterium | reverse complement strand
TCTCGGAGCGGTTCGACTGCGTGTCGAGCGTGGTGAACGCGTCCTGGTGACGACGCTGACCAAGAAGATGTCGGAAGATCTTGCCGACTACTATGGTGATCTCGGCGTTCGTGTCAGGTATATGCATTCGGAGATCGACACCCTCGAACGGATCAAGATTCTCCGCGATCTGCGGCGGGGCGAATTTGACGCGCTGATCGGGATCAACCTGCTGCGCGAAGGGCTCGACCTGCCGGAGGTCTCACTGGTCGCGATCCTCGATGCCGACAAGGAAGGATTTCTGCGCAGCGAGTCTTCACTGATCCAGACGATCGGACGGGCGGCGCGCAACTCGGCAGGCCGCGCCATCCTCTATGCCGATCGGATCACCGAATCGATGCGACGGGCGATCGACGAGACATCGCGCCGCCGCGAGCTTCAGCACCAGTATAACCTCGATCACGGCATCACCCCACAATCGATCATCAAACCGATCGAGGCGACTCTCGTCACCGCTTACGAAGCGGATTACTTCAAGGTTCCGCTCAACCTCGACGAGTTCGAAGGCTACAGCCGTCAAAAGATCGAGGAGACCATCAACAGCCTTGACCACGAGATGCGCGAAGCGGCGCGAAAATTCGAGTTCGAAAAGGCCGCCTCACTCCGCGATAAGATCAAATACCTGCGTGACCGCGAACTGGTCTGACCGCACGGCAGTTTCTAATGTTCAGCCCGCATCCTGCCCCATTTTCCCCTGATTTTATTGGCCAATTTTAATCTTTCAGCACCGGTAATCAGCCAATAAAAGGTTGAATAATCGATTCGGTGGGTGGTAACCTCACACTCCCCGAAAGAGTAATGCACATCACCATCCCCCGTAGGTGATCGAGCCCTCAATCCAATCAGTAACAGGCCGAATCAGGCTCAGGGAACAGACCTCGATCATATGAGAACGGGAAAACACACACGCCTGCCCGGCACCGCGCCATGGGTCAGATTATATCTTCATAAGCTGGTAAAACCGGTAAACCTGGTAAAACTGTCATCGACCGTGGGGATTCTTTGCGCCACGCTGGCGGCAGGGCTGTGGTTAATGCCGGATTCGACGCGAGCATCAACGGCCGGAACGCGAAAGGGTGCCGGGCTGTTCGACGATCGGAACGTGATCATCAAATCGATGGTCGACGAAGCGGCCGGGATGAAGCGGAGTGAGACCGCAGCCGCACGCTTCACGGAGTTGCGTAAACGGGTTGACGAAACGGACATCGTGCCGGTGATCATCCACGTTCGCGCACCGTTCCGTCCCGAGGCTGAATATGACACGGTGATCGAAGTGAGGAGCCAGCGCGAACTGATCAAGCTCGCCCAGGCCAACCTGCTCGAAGAGATGATCGGATATGATCCGCAATCGATCAAACTATACGAGTTTATTCCCTACCTTGCCGTGCGCGTCAACGCGGCCGGTCTGGCGTGGCTCAACGGTTCCGACAATGTGATCGACATTGAAGAGGACCTTATCAGCCGTGTCGATCTTGCCGAGAGCGTCAAACTGATCGGAGGGCCGGAGGCGTGGGCGGCCGGCTATGGCGGCGCGGGTCAGACGATCGCGATCGTCGATACCGGCGTCGACAAGGAACATCCGTTCCTGAAGGGCAAGGTGGTTGCAGAGGCCTGCTACTCGACCAATTTTCCGACGTTTGGGGCAACTTCGATCTGTGCGGGTGGAGCCGAATCGCTGACCATCAGCAATTCAGGGTTGCCGTGCAAGAGCGAGATTGCCGAGTGTGAACACGGAACGCACGTTGCGGGGATTGCCGCCGGGCGAGGAAGCAGCTTTTCCGGTGTCGCACGTGATGCCGAGATCATCTCCATCCAGATCTACAGCCGATTGGAGGGGCCAGCGTACTGTGGCCCGAATGTCAGCGAATGCATCGGCGCCTTCGACTCTGATCTGCTGCGCGCGCTTGAGCACGTCTATCAGCTGCAATCATTGCAGGCGATCGCCGCCGTCAATCTGAGCCTGGGTTCTGGTCGTTTCAACATTGGCTGTGACGTGCAGATGCCGGCGACCAAGGCGGCGATCGACCTGTTGCGTGGCGCCGGAATTGCGACGGTCACCTCTGCGGGTAATGCCAGCTACTCGAACGCCATCGGCAATCCGGCCTGCATCTCAAGCACGATCAGTGTCGGATCGACGACCGGCAATTATGCTCAGCCCGAACGTGTCTCAGCCTTTTCGAACAGCTCTTTCCTGCTGAGCCTGCTCGCACCGGGTGAAAAGATAACGTCGTCGATTCCTGGCGGCTATAAAGCTCTGTCGGGAACATCGATGGCCGCGCCGCACGTCGCCGGCGCCTTCGCCATCGCCCGGCAAAGGGTTCCCAACGCGAGCGTCAGCGAGATTCTGAAGGCGCTGACCTCGACCGGAGTCGCGATCAGGGATCCACGCAACAACATCGTCAAACCACGGATCCAGATCGATGCGGCATTGAGGTATCTCGCCGCGGCCATCCCGGCCAATCCGGCCCCTTTCGCGCCACAAATGCTGGTCGCGACAGCAAAATCGAAGAGTCAGATCGACCTGACCTGGAAGGACAACTCAACCAACGAGACCGGCTTTCGCATTCGCGAGTGGATCGAGGGCAGCGGATGGTCGATCATCGGCACGGTCGGTCAGGGAGCAATGAGCTTTCAAAACACCGGCTTGAAGCCGGGTGAGAGCCACACCTACTCGGTCGTTGCCTTTAACAACAGCGGCGAATCGGCAGCGTCGAATGAGGCGATCGGGACGACCCCGTTGAAAGGCCCTGCGCCGCCAACCCAGCTTACGGTGACGGCGCTCTCCGAAACTGAGGTCCAGCTCAACTGGCAGGACAATTCCACCGAGGAGTCCGGGTTCCGCATTCGGCGGCGACGCGGAATGACCGGAAGCTGGGCAATCTTCACAACCGTTGGTGCAAACACCAACTCGCTCAGGCTGAGCGGGCTGATTCCCGGCGCGATGTACTACTTTACCGTCAGCGCGATCAATCTCAGCGGCGAGTCTGTCCGCTCGAACGAGGCGATGGGGTTGACCGGAAACGGACCACCGAGCGGCCCGACGAGGCTCCGTGCCATTGCCATGTCCATCTCGCAGATAACGCTCAAATGGCAGGACAACTCGACCAGCGAGACCGGCTTTCGCATCCGGCGAAGGAGCGGCCCGTCCGATCCGTGGAAGGCGATTGCCGACGTCGCCACCAATGACACCAGCTATGACGATTCGGATCTCACCCCCGGAACGACCAGCTTCTACCAGGTGAGCGCGATAAACCTGAACGGCGAGTCGCCAGTCTCAAACGAAGCCGATGCAACGACGCTCAGTAATGACGGGGTCTCGCTTCCATCAACGCCATCGGAGCTGATCGCCATGGCCTATTCCAACTCAACCGCCGAACTCCACTGGCTCGACAATTCCGGCAATGAATCAGGATTTCAGGTCTGGGAACGGGAAAGCAGCGCGGGGGCGTGGAAACTTGCGGCAATGGTCGGGCCCGGCATAACGGTATTCATGCGAAACGGGCTGGTCTCCGGACAGACCTACTATTACTACGTCAGGGCATACAACAGCGGCGGCGAATCGATCAGCTCGAACCAGGCCAGTATCGTCGTCCCTGTCATGGGATTCACCTCACTCAACAGCGGCCAGAGCATCAGTGATACGGCGGATAAATCAGAGAACCGCTACTACCGCATCTATGCCCCGCCCGGAACGACACAACTGACGGTCGAGACGACCGGGATTGCCAGCGGCGCGAGCGGTGGCAATGTCGACCTCTACCTCCGCTCGGAAAATCAGCCGTCCCGCCTGATCTATAATTGCCGATCGATCGCGAGTGGCTCAAACGAGAAGTGCATCATCCAGTCGCCACAACAGGGAAACTGGCACGTCCTCGTCTACGGCAGTGCCGTGACCGCGAGCAGCTTCAAGATCACCGCTACCTACACAATGGGGCGATAATTGCAGAAACACGTGTGCGACCTGCGCCGCCCCGGACCGTCGATCATCAGATCCACGATCCGGGGCGGCTTTTTGTGATCAGATCGCCTTTTCGCGCCGTGCGTCCCAATGCATATAGCGCTGTTTCCGGTACGATTGGACAGCCATCCCGACGGCGACCACGGTATAGAATCCGAGGTTGACGTCGCACTTCAGCGCCTCGCCGTGGCGAATCGCGTTCTGAAGATTGCGGTGATGGAGTTGAATGTCCTCGCCCCCGGTCTTCTGATGCACGATCTCGGTCCGGCCTTGACCGAAGAGGCGCTGCGGCTTGATGGTAAAGCCGCTACGCGTAAACTCGATCGTTCCCTCGTGACCGCGAATGACGTGCGGAATCGGAGTGTCGTTGGCCATCGACGAGATGCAGATTACCGTCGGGCCGCCGGGATAGTCGCAGATCATGTTGAAGGTGTCCGGGATCTCGGCGACGCTCGTCGCGAACTGCCATTTCCCACCGGTGGCGACGACCTTCTCCGGGAACTTGAGATCGATCGCCTTGAGCATGCGCGTCAGGCGATGGACGAAGAGGTCGGTCGCAATGCCGCCGGAATAGTCCCAGTAACGGCGCCAGTGAAAGAAGCGATCCGGTTCAAAAGCGCGTTTCGGCGCCGGCCCGAGCCAGGCATTCCAGTCGAGATTGACACCGGGTTTGACATCCGGATCCATCTTCCCGACCCAGAAATCGTCGCGATGGTTGCGGGAGTAGTCGATCTGAGCCTGGACGACCTTGCCGATCGCGCCCTCCCTGATATACTTCCGCGCGGTCTCGTATGAGTCATCCGACATTCCCTGGACGCCGACCTGCAACTTGATGCCGGTCTGCTGGATCTTTTTGACGACCTTTTTACCCTCCTCGATCGACCAGGTCATCGGTTTTTCGCAGTAGACGTGCTTGCCGGCGTCAGCGGCATCGAGCGTCATCTGGGCGTGCCAGTGTTCTGGGGTGACGATGGCGACATAGTCGATATCCTTCGATTCGAGTAGTCGGCGGTAGTCGGTGTAGGCTTTGGCACCGGTCGCCTTGACGCCAAGGTCGAGATTCTTCTGGTAGACGTCACAGACGCCGACGATCTCGACATTATCGCTCTCCTTCATTCCAAGCAGAGCCGGGATGTGTGCGCCGCGGGCAAGACCTCCGCAGCCGATGACACCAACACGGAGCCGGTTATTGGCTCCCTGAATTCGGTCACGGCTGGCGGCAGAAGCGACCGAATTGATGGAAGTGCCCGCAATACCAGTAATGCCAGCGGTGCCGGCGGTAACTGAGGCAATTGATTTCGAGACAAATGCTCGTCGCGTAATCTTGTTCAACTCTTTCATAGACTGTTACGATTCTGGTCTGACAGCGCCTTGACCGGCTTGCCAGCGCCAGGTGCTCCTTTTTTTATCAAGATTTGGATATAGGATGAAGCGGATAGTAACCGTTTCGGACGAAATTGACCAGAGCACGGCAAATTTCCAGTGACGGTTGCCTGATATTGCGAACAGAAATTATACTTATACTTTTGCGAAGAGAGTGATCAGGAAGAAACACAATGGCATTCAATTTTACAACGGCGGGAGAGTCGCACGGACGTGCGCTGGTGGCAACGGTGGAAGGATTACCGGCGGGTCTGCCGATAGATCCGGGCAATATCAATCACGAGCTCTGGCGCCGGCAGCAGGGTTACGGGCGCGGTGGGCGAATGAAGATCGAGACCGATCAGGTGCAGATACTGACCGGGGTTCGGCACGGTGAGACGCTCGGATCGCCGATCGCGCTGATGGTCGAGAATCGTGATTTCAAGAACTGGCTCGAGGTCATGGCGGCAGAGAAGCCGGAGCAGCCGCCGGAGCGTGACCGCAAGGTGATTCGACCGCGCCCGGGGCACGCCGATCTGGTTGGCGGGCAGAAATATGACCGGCGGGATCTGCGTGACATTCTCGAGCGTGCAAGCGCGCGTGAGACGACGATGCGCGTCGCGGTCGGAGCGCTGGCGCGGCAGTTTCTGCGCCAATTCGGAATCGAGCTCGCGAGCCACGTCATCCAGCTTGGCGAGATTGGCGTCGCGGATCCGCACACCGCCTGGGAACGGATCGTCGAACTCTACGATGACACACACCTCCGCTGTGCGGACGCAGAGGCGGCGGCGCGCATGACCGAGCGGATCGATCAGGCCGGCGTCGCCGACGGCGACACACTGGGGGGAATCTTCGAGGTGGTGGTCAGGGGATGCCCGCCCGGGCTCGGCTCGCACACCAGCTGGTCCGGCAAGCTCGATGGACAGCTTGCCCAGGCAATCATGTCGATCCACGCAGTCAAAGCGGTCGAGCTTGGCGAAGGGGTCGCCAACGCCGGAAAGCCCGGCTCGCAGGTTCACGACGAAATCGGCTACGATGCAGCTGCACACTGGTTCTATCGCCTCTCCAACCGCGCCGGCGGCCTCGAAGGCGGCATGACCAACGGCGAGGAGATCCGCGTCCGTGGCTATCTGAAACCGATCGCCACACTCCGCAAGCGGCTGCGAAGCGTCAATATCGAAACGAAGGAGCCGATGGAGTCGGACTTCGAACGATCCGACGTCACGGCAGTGCCGGCGGCCGGTGTGATTGGCGAGGCAATGACCGCAATCGTCATCGCCTGCGCGCTTCTTGAAAAATTTGGCGGTGACTCACTGACTGAGACACGACGAAATGTGAACGGGTATCTCTCCCAATTGAAGGAGTATTAAGGGTCATGAAACTGCAAATCGTGAAATATGGCGATCCGGTTCTCCAGCGGGCCGGGGACGAGATCACCAACATCGACGGCCAGCTCGTCGGCTTCATCGACAACATGTTAGAGACGATGTATGACGCGCAGGGTGTCGGACTGGCCGCGCCGCAGGTCGCGCTGTCGAAGAAGCTCTTCGTGATGGATGTCAGCAGCGGGAGAGAGACGAAGGAGCGGATCATCTGCATCAATCCGCAGATCGTCGAGACAAAGGGAAAGATCGTCAGCGAAGAGGGGTGTCTGAGCTTTCCGGGTGTATACTTCGAGGTCGAGCGACCGGAGGTGATCACCGTCTCGGCGCTCGACCTCAACGGGAAAGAGTTCACCTTCGAGGCCTCCGGACTGGCGGCGCGCTGCGTCCTGCACGAGACCGACCATATCAATGGCAAGGTCTTCATCGAGTATCTCAGTCCACTCAAACGTGAGCTGGTCAACAAGAAGATCAGGAAGCGCATCAAGGCCGGTGACTGGGAGTAGGCGGCAAATGATCGACGGACTTACCATATGAAACTGATCTACCTTGGAACACCGGCCTTCGCAGTTCCGACCCTTGAAAGACTGATTGCGGCCGGGCATGAGATCCGGGCGGTGATCACCCAACCAGATCGCCCGGTAGGTCGAAAGCAGGTGCTGACGCCGCCGCCGGTAAAGGTAGTCGCGGAAGCGCATCAACTACCCGTCATCCAGCCCGAAAAGATCCGCACGGCAGAGGCGCGCGCCCTCTTCGAGCCGCTCTTTGGTGAGGCCGATGCGGCAATCGTCGCCGCCTATGGCCGGATTCTGCCGGGGTGGATGCTCGGGGCGCCGCGGCTCGGCTGCATCAACATCCATTCATCATTGCTGCCAAAATATCGCGGCGCGGCGCCAGTCAACTGGGCAATCGCCGCCGGGGAGATCGAGACTGGCGTAACGATTATGCAGATGGACGAGGGAATGGATACCGGACCGATCCTCTGCCAGCGGCGGCTGGCGATCGGACCAGCCGAGACAGCCGCGGAGCTGACGCCACGCCTGGCGGCGCTCGGCGCCGATCTGCTGCTTGAATCGCTGCCGGCAATCGCGAACGGCGAGCTCAAACCGGTCACACAAAATGAAGCCGAGGTAACACTCGCCCCAATTCTGAAGCGCGAGGACGGGCAGGTCGACTGGTCGATGACTGCGCACCAGATCGAGAATCGCCGGCGCGGGTTTACGCCCTTTCCGGGTTGCTACACCCTCCTTGCCGGACAGCGGCTCGAAATCATCACCGGTGAGCCGCACGAAGCCGATTCAGCCAATTCAGCCAATTCAGCTGGCTCAGCCGAATCAGCCAGCTCAGCCGGAACGATCATCGAGGTAGGGCGGGAGAGCTTCACCGTCGCCTGTGGGGCCGGGACAAGGCTCAGTGTGACCAGCGTCCAGCCAGCCGGCAAGCGGGCGATGGCAGTCCGCGACTTTCTGAACGGCGCAAAATTGAAGGCCGGCGACCGGTTCGACTCATGAACGAAACCGTCAGCCCCGCCAGACAGTCTGCGTTTGAGATACTGCGCCGTGTCGCCGTCGAAGACGCCTACGCCGGTCCGCTGCTTAGCAGCGCGCGCTACCAGTCACTCTCCCGTGAAGATCATCATCTGCTGCACGAACTGACCCTCGGAGTTCTGCGCCGCCAGGGCTGGCTCGATTTTCTGATCGAGCATTATGCAAAAAGGTCGATCACCAAACTCGACCTCGAGGTGGTGATCGCGCTGCGGCTCGGTCTCTATCAGTTGAAGGTTCTGACGCGCATCCCTGCGCACGCCGCGATCAATGAATCGGTCAACCTGGTGCGGCAGGCACAGAAGCGAAGCGCGGTTCCCTTCACCAATGCAATCCTGCGGGCCGCGCAACGTGACGCCGAATCGGGTGAGAGCCAGTTGCCGGCCGATCCACTCCACCGCCTGAGCATCGTCACCTCGACCCCGCTCTGGCTGCTCAGGCGCTGGCAGAAGCGCTGGGGGCTCGAAGAGACGACTGCCCTCGCGACCGAGTGCAATCTGCCGCCGCGGGCAGTCTTTCGCTACAATGAAAGATTCTCGACCCGGGAGGCGACCGATCGCTGGCTGAGCGAGCACGGCGTGCAAACACACCCGGCGACGCTCGTCCCGGAGGCGTCAATCATCGATGAAGGCGGACTCGGGCCGGAATCCCGCCCCGTCCGTGAAGACTGGATCTATTTTCAGGAAGAGTCCTCGCAGCTCGCCGCCCGGCTGGCGACGCCAGTGGAGCCGAACGCGGCTCCGCGCGCCGTCTGGGATGTGTGTGCCGCACCGGGAGGTAAGAGCGCGCTGATCGCCTCCCTGCTCCCGACCGGCAGCCGGCAGGTCGCGACCGAACTCCACAGCTCACGGCTGCAACTAATGCGGGAGCTCTTCAGACGTCAGGGGGTCGAAGAGATCCAACTCGTGCAGGCCGATCTGACATCCCCGTCACCGTTTGCGCCGGAGAGCTTCGATCAGATCATCGTCGATGCGCCCTGCACCGGACTGGGGACGATCCGGAAGCACCCGGAGATCAAGTGGCGCTGCACGCCGGAGAAGATCACCGCGATGGCCGCACTCCAGCGAAAGATTCTCGAAACGGCCGCAGAATCGCTTCGACCGGGCGGACTCCTCACCTACTCTGTCTGCTCGACTGAAGTCGAAGAAGGCGAAGAGGTGATCGGCTGGTTTCGGAACCGCCATCCGGAATACCGTGACCTGACGCGCGAACGGCTGATCGAGCTTCGACTTGACCCGGCATCGCTGCTCACCCCGACGCACGGCGCGAGAACATTTCCGCATCAACATCATACCGAAGGCTTTTTTATCTGCGTACTCTGGAAAAGGAGACCGACTGAGCAATCATGACTAAAATTTTGAAGCGTGGACTCAACGTTCCGGCACTCAGCATTGTCGACGAGGCGGGACGAATCATCATCGAAGAGCAGCGGCAACTGCTGCGCCACCTCGTCCAGGACGGCTCTGGAACCGATGTCATCTTTGGCGTCGGAACGACCGGCGAATGGAACCGCCTCAGCAACGCCGAGCGTTTGCGTGGAATGGAGGTGACGATCGACGAGGTGCGGGCAATCAATGCCCGGCTCGGCACGACTGTCGAAGCCTGGGTCGGCGTCAATGGCAACACGAAACAGGAGATCCTCGCCAACCTCGACGCGGCGATTCAGATGGGCGCCGACGCCGCAGTAATCGCCCCAACCGCCATTGATGACCTCCACGTCGATGAGATGGTCCGCTTTTTCCAGCGCGAGGTCAACGATCTGGTCGAGGCACACCGCGAAGAGATCCCCGTCTTCCTCTACGACAATGCAGACATCGCCTCACCCGGAAACGTCCCACACGTCCCAACCCAGGTCGTCAAACAACTGAGCCGCCTGCCGTGGGTCCGTGGCATCAAGGTCTCGGCCTCGATGCGCGATCTTGGAAATTATATGAAGGCGGCGCTCCACTACAAACTGCCCGGCGAGTTCGGCGTCTACATCGGCAACGCCATGCTCATCTTCGATCTCTACCGGCCAAAGGATGGTATGGTCGGCCGTTTGCAGGAAGGTTGGCACGAGTACCTGCTTAACTACTCGCCACCGATCGGCGTCATCTCCGGCCCGGGCAACGTCCTGCCACGCGAATGGCAGAAGGCCTGGCGCGTCTGCTGGGCCGGCGATGAGGAGATGATCGATCGCTACAAATCACTCTGTGGTCGTGTCGACGAGATCGTCGTCTTTGAAGAGAGCGGCCGTCCGGTCTCGAAGATGCTCGCCGGCCTCAAATACGCGCTCGAGCTGGACGGGATCATCACCAGCAGCCACGTCGCGGCGGGAACAGCATCCCTGAGCGATGAGCAGAAAGCGGTATTCCGCGAGCGCTACGCGGCACTGCGCGAATCGATCCGCGCCTCGACCGCCGAACGCTGGCAGACTCGCCGTGGGCCAGGTGCGTAGGGTGCAGGGGCGGTTGGCGGACCCCCCCGGCCATCGGCGTTGGTTGGGTGTTTGCCCGCGGGTGGCGGACCCCCCCCGCCGGCGGG
>JBEIMN010000056.1:0-10830 GCA_040378705.1 Acidobacteriota bacterium | reverse complement strand
GTGGAAAGATGTTGGTGAAGCGGGCGATCCAGCCGCGGCTGCGTGGAATCGTGATCTCCATCGGCCGGCTCTTCAACGCCTTGTCGAGAACCACGTGCGCGATATCCTCAACGCTCAGCAGGTGCGACGCCGAGAAGAGCAGCGCCGCCGACTCGACCCCCTCCTGTGGCCGCAGAAGGGGCGTTGCGACCGCGTCCGGCGAGATCGTCGTCACAAAGATTCCGTGTCGTCGCAATTCGAGCGCCGCCGCCAGCGAGAAGCCGCGACAGGCATACTTTGTCGCCGAGTAGACGGCAAGCCCAGGTATTGGCGCGAGCCCGGACATCGAGGCGATATTGATGATCTGCCCATAGCCCTGTCGCAGCATCTGGCGGCTCGCCGTTTCCGTACCATAGATTACACCCTTGAAGTTGATGTCGACGTGGCGATCGACCGTCAGCGGGGTCGCCTCGTGGACCCACTCCGACTGCATGTAACCGGCAATGTTCATGACGACGTCGATGGTCCCAAACTCGGCGACCGCCGCCGAAATCGCTTCAAGCCATTCGTCGTGCTGGCGCACATCGAGCCTTCTGAGCCGAACACGCTCTTCGGGCCAGCCCAGGCGCGCCGCCTCCGATTTCAACTTCTCCAGATCAATGTCGGTCGCGACGACGCGACCTCCACGGGAGAGCAGCCGGTCAGTCAGATGCTGCCCGATTCCACTTGCACAGCCTGTCAGAAAGAAAGTCCCTGGTTCTCTCATTTTGACACTCCGCTATTTGCTCACTGTTGCTGTCCTGATTTATCGGTGGCCTTACCGGTTGAACCGGCCGATGCCCGCGCACGCGGCGAGGTCTCTTCGCGCACTGCCTCGAAGCCACGCATCAGCGGAGCTGGCGTCGATGGTGTCACCGCCGTCCGGGTCGCAAACAGAACCTCCTTCGCGCGCTTACAGTAGGCGCGACGCTCGGCCAGTCCGTTCACTCCGCCATTGATTCTCTTTGTGATCGAGACGATATCGTCGATGTCCGCAAGCTGATTGAGTCCGTTGGTTCGCCAGTAGAGGCCGGCAATCGAGAAGGCGATCTGCGGCGTTGCCGCAAGCGCCGGATTAGAGACCAGGTCGACCCCGAGCAGCTGCCCGTAAAGCTCGTAATTTCTGCGGCCGGTGATCTGGATCGGCCCGCGTCCCTTGAACCGCTTCCCATCACCGCGCTCAGTGTTCCCAAGCTTCTCGGCAAGCAGACCTGGTGGCTCATAGCGGTTCTGCGCCGCCGTCGGGCCCCAGATCTCTTCCATATAGCGCAGCTCACCCGATTCATGCGCCAGTTGCGCCAGAAAGTGCGCGCACCGGAATGGATTGCTGATCTCATACTCTTCCATCACCCGGTTTAGAAACGGAAGGTAGAGAGCCCGCTTCTGCGGGGTCAGATTCGGCATTATCTTCTTAAGATTTTCTGTGGTGATGATCAAGATCGGTCTCTCCGTCCCGCCGCGCGGGGATGATGTGAATGCATCTTTGCACCGTGTAACTTCAAAACAATCTCTGAAAAACAATCTCTGGCCAATGGATAAAATTATGCTCCAACCCGGGCAGTTCGTCCATAGCACCGCCAAGTTCATTCATTGATTCCGCCGATTATCATTTTTTCCCTGTTGCATTTTCGCCCTGTCGTTTGGATTATCGGCATTCACGGGCAGCAGGAAGGAAGGCACTTCAGCAGGTATTACGATGATTACGTATATCTGCCATTGTATATTTTCTGCGGTGACGAGTTGATGTGCGCACGACTGAGGACCAGGGGGCCGAATACGGGGCACTGGACGAGGTCCAATCGTCAGTCTTCCCTGATTACTGCCAGAATCCACTTTGCCAGGTTACCCTCCCGGTGCGCCAAATTTTAATAATAATTGTGATTTGACCGATTCAAGCACTTACAGACATTGAATCTGGTGGTAAAAGTGGCGCAAAATGGAGTCAGCTCCACTTTCAAGATGCGGCGTGAGCTTCTCTTCGTACCCTTACGCGGCGTGGTGACAGTGGAGCTCTCTTTTCCGATCCATTCCGCGGTTTGCGAGTCTGGTGTCTGGGGCAGGCCGTTCCGTTCGTGAACATTATTCCTGAAGGAGTCTCGATGAGTATCCAATTTGTCGTCCACGAAGAGGGCGACTCGGTCGGAGTTGTCGTGGTTGAGGGGGTCAGGGCGGGAGATGCCCTGACTGGTTGGGTGATGGAGGATGACCGGACAATCTCGATTACGGCGCGGGGTGACATTCCACTTGGCCACAAGCTGGCGATCAGGGATCTGCCGGTCGATGGAACAGTGATCAAGTATGGCGTCGATATTGGGCGAGCCGTCGCCCCGATTCAGGCGGGAGAGCATCTGCACGTCCACAATGTGCGGACGAAAAGATGGTAGCGGTCAGACAGAGCATCAGGAGAGATACAGGAAATGGGAATCGATCTTAGTCAGGCGACCTTCCAGGGCTATCGGCGCGCGAATGGGCGTGTCGGAGTGCGCAATCACGTCATCATCCTTCCGGTCGACGATCTGTCGAATGCGGCGGCCGAGGCGGTTGCACATAACATCAAGGGGGCGATGGCGCTGCCGCATCCATATGGCCGGCTCCAGTTCGGCGCCGATCTCGACCTCCACTTCAAGACACTGATTGGGACGGGGTGCAATCCGAATGTTGCGGCGGTTGTCGTCATCGGCATCGAGGAGGGGTGGACACAGCGCATCGTGAGCGGGATTGCCGCGACCGGAAAGCCAGTCTCCGGCTTTGGCATCGAAGGGTATGGCGATCACGAGACGATCCGTCGCGCTTCGCAGGCGGCACGGAGCTATGTGCAGCTGGCTTCCGAGCAGCAGCGGCAGGAGTGCCCGCTGGTCGACCTCTGGGTCTCGACCAAGTGCGGCGAGTCGGATACGACCTCGGGTTGCGGAGCCAATCCAACGGTTGGCAACGCCTTCGACAAACTCTACGAAGCGGGGCTGACGCTTCTCTTCGGTGAGACGACTGAGCTGACAGGCGGTGAGCATCTGGTCGCCGCGCGCTGCCGGACGCCGGAGATCCGTCAGCAGTTCCAGTCCATGTTTGACCGCTACCAGGAGCTGGTCAATCGCCATAAGACCAACGACCTCTCCGAGTCGCAGCCAACGAAGGGCAATATCGCCGGCGGATTGACGACGATCGAGGAGAAGGCGCTCGGCAATATCCAGAAGATCGGACGGAAATGCCTGATCGACGGAGTGCTCGACAAGGCAGATGCGCCGACCGGCCCGGGGCTCTGGTTTATGGACTCTTCCTCGGCGGCGGCGGAGATGGTCACCCTCTGCGCGGCGGCCGGATTCGCTCTCCACTTCTTTCCGACGGGGCAGGGGAATGTGATTGGCAATCCGATCCTGCCGGTGATCAAGCTCTGCGCCAATCCGCGAACTGTGCGCACAATGGCCGAACATATCGACGTCGATGTCTCGGGACTGCTCCGGCGGGAGATGTCACCTGACCAGGCTGGTGACGCGCTGCTTGAAATGATGCTTCGCACTGCCAATGGCCGTCTGACCGCGGCTGAAGCGCTTGGGCATCGGGAATTTGTACTGACGCGCCTCTTTGAAAGCGCCTGAGCCGACAATGCCACGAATAACTGTTGAGGATCTGGTCTCACTCGCGAGCGGCTACCTTGTCCGCGCCGGCTGTTCAGACGCCATGGCGCTCTCGACCGCCCGCGCGGTCGTCGCGGCCGAAGCGGCCGGTCTGCCGTCGCACGGACTTGCAAGGCTGCCGCAGTATGCCACACACCTCCGAAATGGGCGTGTCGATGGTCAGGCGCAACCGCGGGTTGTCGGTGAGCGCACGGCCGCGATTCTGGTCGATGCCGGTGACGGTCTCGCCTTTCCCGCCTGCGAGCTGGCCGTCAGGGAAGCGATTGAGCGCGCCAGGCTCCACGGTGTCGCCTGGGTTGGAGTCTTCAACAGCCACCACTCTGGCGTTGTCTCCGACTACCTTGAAGATGTCGGTGCCGCCGGGATGGTCGGACTGGCGTTCAGCAACTCCCCGGCGGCGATGCCCGCCTGGGGAGGGAAGCGGCCCCTCTTCGGAACCAACCCGATTGCCGCGATTTTTCCACGACGACCGGGACGACAGGGGCAGAATACCCCGCCGCTGGTTATCGATCTCTCTCTTTCAGAGGTGGCGCGCGGAAAACTGATGATCGCCGCGCGCGAGGGGCGGGAGATCCCCACCGGATGGGCCCTCGATCGTGATGGTAATCCAACGACCGATCCGGCGAAGGGGCTTGAAGGAATGATGCTTCCGGCGGGAGGTGTCAAGGGCGCAATGCTTGCCCTTGTCGTCGAACTTCTCTGCTGTGCGCTGAGTGGCGCCCATTTTGGGTATGAGGCCGATTCCTTCTTCTCCGCCGAAGGAAACCGGCCGCGCATCGGACAGGCTTTCCTGGTCATCGATCCGGCCGCACTGGCCGGTGACGAGGTCTTTTACGAACGAATCGAGACCCTTATCGCCGCCATGCTCTTCGACACGGAAGTCCGCCTACCCGGAGCACGCCGCCTCGAATCTAAGCGCCGCGCCGCCGTCGAGGGTGTCGAGGTCGCCGCGCCACTGCTCGCCGAACTTCGCGCACAGGCAGGGCTAACGTACTATACCTACACTTAAACCTGGGCGTTTGGGTAGGGGGGTTGCGCGAACCGCCCCTACTATACTGGGGTGTGGATTCAGCCAGCGGACGTTATTTACCCTGATCTTTTCTCACGTTTATTCTGACCATCAGGCCGCGGAGGCTTTCGCCGATGCAATTTACAATACATTAAAAGTCCGGGATCGATTCGAAATTCCAATCGGAGTCTCGACATAGATCTGCCAGAGACCCTTTGTCAGTCGGATGTTGGTCACATTGAGTGTCGTCGTTCCATTCGCCGTCACATCCGTCGTCCCCATCTCGATGCAGTTGTTCGAGGCGTTGACGCAGAAGAAGACCTTCGTCTGCCCGTTTACGAAATTGCTCCCGCGGATCGCACCGGTGAAGGTGCGCCCCGAGATCGGTACCAGCGGATACCAGATGTAGCTGGAGACGGATGGCTGCTGCAACTGGATCGTGGTCGTCTGGACGATGAATGGAACTGAGCGGGCCGTTGTTCCGGCACTCGTTCTGACGTAGACCTGCCACAAGCCACCCGCGAGGATGATATTGGTCACGGTCAGGCTGGTCGGCCCATTGACCGCGACGTATTCCGGTGCGTGCTGCGAACAGGTCACGGTTCCATTGACGCAGAAGAAGACATCCGTCCCTCCGGTCACGAATCCCGTGCCATTGATCGTGCCGGTAAAGACCTGGCCCGATGCCGGCGATCCCGGATTCCAGCTGGCACTGGTCAAGGTCGGTATCGATGGCGGTGGTTCCGGAACCGAGAAGTTGGTCGAACGTGATGAATTGCCGACCGTCGTCTGAAGGTAGATCTGCCAGATGCCACCCGTCAGTGAGATATTGCTGATCGTCAGGCTCGTCGGACTCGTTACCGAAATGTTCCCCATCGGATGGCGCGTGCAGCTCAGACTGTTGTTCAGGCAGAAATAGACCGACGTCGATCCCAGCACGAAGTTTGTTCCGGTAACCACTCCATTGAATGGCTGATCGGACGCGATGCTAATATTGCTCCACGAATATCCGCTGATCGTCGGCAGAAACTGCGCTGTCTCGAGCACGTTGAAGGTCGTCGAGCGACTCGATACTCCCCCGGCTGTTTCGACGTAGAATTGCCACGTTCCACTTACAAGCTGGATGTTTCTGAGGCTGATGCTGCTTGTGCTGGCAACGATGACATTGCCCGCACTGACCTGCGTGCAGGATGAGGTTCCACCCTGGCAGAAATAGACCTTCGTCGCTCCAACCACGAAGTTGGTTCCGCCAATCGTTCCGTTGAAGAGCTGGTTGGCACTCGGAGTCGAGGGACTCCACGTATAACCAACGACTGCCGGGGTTGTCAGTTGAGGTTGAACGGTAAAGGGCGTCGAGCGATTCGATGCTCCGGCCGGCGTCTGCACGTAGACCTGCCAGGTTCCGCTCGAAAGTCCGATATCCCTGAGACTAATCAGCGTCTGGCTCGTAACCTGGATGTTGGCCGCGAGAATCTCCGTGCACGATGTCCCCTCGTTCTGACAGAAGAGGACCTGCGTCGCTCCGACGACAAAGTTGCTGCCAGTGATCGTTCCATTGAACAACTGACCGGCGGTGAGAGTCGCTGCCGTATAGCTGAAACTGCTCAGCACCGGCACGATCTGCTGTGGTGAGGTCGATGAGACGGTGAAGGGGGCAGAGCGCTCCGAGACCCCCGCTGAAGTCTGAACATAGATCTGCCACGTTCCGAGCATCAGGTAGATGTTGCTCAGCGAGAGGCTCCCGGAATTGATGAGCCGTACGTTCTCGAGCGGTTGCTGGAAACAGGTCGTTGTTCCATTGACACAGAAAAAGACCTGCGTCCCGCCGTTTACGAAGTTAGTACCGTTGACCGTTCCGCTGAAGGGCGCGGAGGCTCCGGGTGATGCCGGATTCCAGATATACCCGCTGATTGTCGGCAACAGGGTGTTGGCTGGCTTGACCGTGAACGAGGTAGAACGCTCGGATGATCCAGCCGCTGTCTGGACATAGAGTTGCCACGACCCTGCCAGGAGGTAGATCCCCGTCACACTCAGGCTGGTTGAACCGGTGACCGAAACACGTTCCGCCGGTTGCTGAAAACAGGTTGTCGTTCCGGTGACGCAGAGATAGACCTGTGTGTTGCCGGTGACAAAGCCGCTTCCAAGGATCGTCACCCCCGTCGGTTGATTGGCCGTCGGAGTTGCCGGATTCCAGGTGTGGTTGCTGATGCTTGGCGTCAGCTGGGGAGCGGTGATCGTGAAGGGCGTTGAGCGCGGAGAATTCCCCGCGATCGTCCGAACGTAACAATCCCACGATCCGTTCTGAAGCCGCACTCCGGTCAGATTGATGTTCGTTGCGCTCGTCACCGTGACGTTCTCGACCGGAACCTGGCTGCAATTGGTCGTTCCGGTGACGCAGAAATAGACTTGAGTGCCGCCGGTCACAAAATTGGTCCCGGTGATGCTCCCAGAGAATGGCTCATTGCCAACCGGTGGTTTCGGATTCCACGCGTAAGTGGTGACCGTTGGTGGCAGAACCGGTGGCTGAACCAGAAACCTTGTCGAACGTGCTGAAAGCCCGCCCGCAGTTCGGACGTAGGCCTGCCAGGAACCGGCGGCGAGACTGATGTTCGAGATATTGAGCGCCGTCGTCCCGGCGACTGCCACGCTTTCGGCTGGATGCTGCTGGCAGGTCGTTGCATCATTGAGGCAGAAGAAGACCTGCGTGTTCCCGGCGACAAAATTGGTTCCACTAATCACCGCACTCAATGGTTGCAATGCCGTCGGGGACGCATTGCTCAGAACGATTCCACTCAGCGTCGGAGCCAGCGCCTGTGGGGTAACCGTGAAGGCCACTGAGCGCGCCGAAGAGCCGGCTGGTGTCTGGACATAACATTGCCACGAGCCGCTCCGCAATGAGACATTCGTCAGAGTCATGCTGGTCAGGCTGCTCACTGTGATCGCCGGACTTGGTACCTGTGTACAACCCGACGCCCCAAGCTCGCAGAAATATACCTGCGTGTTGCCGCTCGAAAAGTTTGTTCCAGTCACAATCCCGTTGAATGGCTGATTTTCAGCCGGACTGGCCGGATTCCAGAGGTAGTTGCCGATCGTCGGCTGCAATAGTACCGGTTGAATCGTGAAGGGGGTCGATCGATCCGACGCGCCGGCAGCGTTCTGGACATAGACCTGCCACGAACCCGCGCGCAGCGAGACGCTGCTCACACTCAGACTGGTCGCGCTGCTGACGGTAATGTTCGCACTCGCCACCTGCGTGCAGACCGTTCTTCCCGTTTCACAGAAAAAGACCTGCGTTCCGCCGCTCACAAAGCCGCTTCCCGTCACAATTCCACTAAAGGGCTGATTCTCCGTTGGTGTTGCCGGACTCCAGGCATAGCTGACGATCTTTGGTGACTGAACCAGTACCTGCACCTGGAAGCTCGCCGATCTAACCGACGCGCCAGTTGTGGTCTGGACATAGACCTGAAAGCTTCCGCCCGGCAGCGTCACGTTCGTGACATCGAGGCTTGTGCCACTATTGACCGTCACGTTCGCTGTCGGATGCAGAGTGCAGGTTGAAGTGTCGAAGAGGCAGAAATAGACCTGTGTCCCACCCACCACGAATCCGGTTCCGGTGATCTTGCCGCTGAATGGCTGGTTGGCGGTCGGATTGACCGGGTTCCAGTTGAAAGAGACAAGCGTCGGTGGTGGCGCCGGAACCATAACGCTGAAGGATCTCGATCGACCTGAAGCCCCGGTCATCGTCTCGAGGTAGATTTGCCAGGTTCCGCTCGGAAGTGCGATATTCTCCAGATCGACGCTGGTCGCGCTGTTGACCTTGATCCCGGTCGATGGAATCTCGGTGCAGGTCCGATCTCCTATCATGCAGGCAAACGCCTTCGTTCCCGTCGGGATGAAACTGCTTCCAGTCACAGATATTTTGAACGGCTCCCGTGCGGTCGGACTGATCGGTGTCACGGCAATTCCCGTAATGGCCGGAATGTCGTTCCCCATTGCTCGCATCGCCAGATCGGCCCTGATCCGTGGTTTCGAGAGACCATTTCGGTTGTCAGTAACCCGTGTCCCGGTATTGATCATGGCTGTCAGCATTGCCCCGACGGTTGCTGACGGCACACGCTGCTTCAGCAACGCGATCGTCCCGGCGACGTGCGGCGCGGCCATCGACGTACCCTGCCAGCTCTCGAACTCACCTCCCGGAACCGATGAGACGATATTTCCACCCGGCGCCAGCAGGTACATAAACGACGCACTGTTCGCCGTCGCAAGGACAGACTCCTGGCCGCCACTCTCGATCTGTGTCGCTCCAACGCTCAGCACTGTCGAGATACAGGCCGGAATTCCGATTCCGTCCGGTGCGCTCCGGTTTCCGGTTGGCGCTACTGTCGCGATTCCAAAACTTGCCAGCAGATCGATCGCACTCTTCAGCGCCGGCTGATCGGTATCGCAGTTCGCGATATACTTGCGACCCGACAGGCTCATATTGACGGCCGCGATCCGGTAGTCTCGGCGAATCTCGACTACTCGCTCAAGAGCCCGCACCTGGTCTGAAAGGTATGACAGCGCACAGGGCACTGTCCCTTCGCATCGATCCGGATCGTCGAAGCGCGAATAGACGTTGATCGCAATCAGGCTCGCATCCGGCGCCACTCCTGAAAATGCGTTTCCAGAACCTGCCAGCACCCCGGCAACCAGTGTCCCGTGCTTGCACTCCTGCCCGGGAATGTTGCACGCCGGAGCTGAATTGGTCGCCGTCGAGGAACTCGCCGCCGCCGGACAGAGTGAAGTCGATCCATACGCCGCAAAAGTGGTCGAATAACAGGCCTCAGATATGACTTTGCCGGTCAGGAATGGATGCGACTTGTCTACTCCAGTATCGATCAGCGCAATCGTCTGCCCGGCCCCGGTATAACCACTCGTCCAGGCGCCGTTCGCTCCGATCAGCGGAACACTCTTTGAGAGTGCCGGAGCCATCAGGATATCTTCCTCGATGTCCAGAACCTTGTCCGACGCCTGCAACGCCGCTACTCCGGTCGAATTGACGCTGAGTGCCAGATAGGGAAGATACTTGAACTCCTTCACTGAATCCTGATCGTAGCCGACAATCTCCCGCAGCAGGCTCTTTCGCACCCGATCGATCAGAAATCGCTGCGCTTCGATCTGATCCAGGCCGCGAAGGTTCCCCTCCGGCTCGAAGACCGCCCTCACGCGCACAATCACCGGAACTGCCCCTTGTTCCCGGACACGGTCCGCCACCGCTTTGAATCTGCCCGCGACCGTCTCGCTTCGCCTCAATTGTGCTGACTCGAACTGCTTGAGCGCAATCAGGGAGCTTTGATCATCACCTGGTCGGGTGTTCCGCTCCTGGGCGAAGACGCGCCTCTCAAGATAGTCGATACGGCCAAACATTCCTCCTGCCCAGCCCATTACGAGCAGGAACCCTGTCACAAGTGCGAGAAGGCTTCTCTTCAATTTTGAAGTATTCATGATTCTGACGATTCGCTTGCCTGAAAGGCGACCAATTCTTGTCTTTATCATAGTCATCACTGAGGCTCTCCAAACACTTTGGCTGCTTTGGCTACTCTGGCCAATCTGGCTATCAGGAATCGGTATCGTCATTGTGCCAGGTTGTTCCAGGTATGGTTGCTTATAATGGACATCGGTTTTGGGGGCCGCGTTATCACGTCGATATTTATCGGGCTTTATCTGGAATCTCCGTCTGGCAATCAGTCAGAGTGGCCTGTTGATACTTTGCCAGTCGATCTTAGTCGAGGCTGGCCAGGACGACAGGGAGCATCTGCCGGAAGGTTCCAGCTGGAAAAGATTCCTGATGGGGGCTCGATCTACTCGGCGGAGGGCAAAAATGGCTCCGCGATCTATCTTCGGACTTAGGGGGCCGACAGGGGTCAAACAGGGGGCAAACGGGGATTATACTAACGGGGGTTATCGGGGAATCTGCAAAATACCGAATCGTTCGTCACGCCGGGGTAGCGTGATAATCAGGGGTTAAGGGGCAAGGTAGCCTGCGGGTTAATGGGGGAGCAGGCTATTTGTCTGTCAGGCTATTTGTCTTTCAGACTATTTATCTTTCAGGCTATTTGTCTTTCAGACTATTTATCTTTCAGGCTATTTATCTTTCAGGCTATTTATCTTTCAGGCTATTTATCTTTCAGG
>JBEIMN010000055.1:0-10861 GCA_040378705.1 Acidobacteriota bacterium | reverse complement strand
GGGCCCAAATAGTGCCCAAATCCCGGCTGGAAATAGTTACGATGGACTGATTCAGTGCGAGTATTATAATCATTCGTGCGACTATTTTATCGGTAAAAGTTTGCCGTTCGGGCGTTCAAAATGGGACACAATGTTTGGGCCCCGTCAGATTTACAAGCCTGAAATAAATGGAGGGTAGCGGCAATATGGCAGGAAAAAGGCATATTTTGTTGGCGATATTGATAGCGGTCTCCGCCGGGTTGGCGACACAGGGTCTGGCGTTGGATCACCGGACCCCGATCGGGAGTGGGTATGGCGCGAACGGGGACTTTGGGGTTAAAAGCGATAGTTTCCCGAGTCCACTCTATGAGCGTGCAGATGTGTATGTCTTCCGTCCGGATGGGGTGACCGGGAAGGTACCGGTGATCTTCTTCGCTCCGGGATACAGCAACAATGATCCGGAGAAGTATCGCGGGTTGATCGACCACATCGTCAGCCGCGGGTATGCGGTCGTCTTCACGCCGTTTCAATTGGTCACTGGAGATCTGACACTCAATGAGAAGCGATATGACACGATCTGGGCCGGGATGAAAGAGGCTGTGGAGCGATATGGGGATTCTTTCGATCTCGAGCGTGTCGGCTATGTCGGTCATTCGTATGGCGGTGGGGCCATTTTTGCGATGGCGCTGGGAGGGTATGAGCGAGAGAAGTGGGGCAGGAAGGCGTTGATGCTCTTCTCGATGGCGCCGTGGTACTATTTTCAGCTTCAGATAAAAGATTTCGTCAATTTTCCGGCACACGCAAAGATGGTCATCCAGATCTATGAGGACGATAAAGTGAACGACCACCGGATGGGGAAGGACCTTTTTGATCGGATCAACCTGCCATCCAGCGAGAAGGACTTTATGCTGGTGCGGAGTGACCGTTACGGCGGAGCGCGGATCGATGCCGGCCACGGAGCACCGGGCAGTAGCGGGGAAGAAGAGGATGCGATCGATTTTTACGCCATTTATCGAACCTTCGACGGGCTCGCCGGTTATGCCTTTGAAGGGGATGAGGTGGCAAAGCGCGTTGCGCTGGGCAATGGCCAGGCTGAGCAGCGTTTCATGGGATGGTGGACAAGCGGGCAGCCGATTCGTGAGATGGTGGCGGGAGATTGCGTCGGAATTACGCGCCTGCCTTTCAGCTTTCTCTTTCCATACCTGGGAGGCGCTCCGAAGGGATTGACCAGTGTCTCCTCAGCGAGCCTTAAGCCAACGATGTTGGCGCCCGAGGCCCTGGTCTCGGCGTGGGGAACCAACTTTTCGCCCTATCCGATGGCGAGTGATGGTGGTCCGGTCACTGAACTGAATGGAACCATCGTTAAGGTGAAGGATGGCGCCTGCGTCGAGCGTCTGGCGCCGCTCCTGTTCGTTTCACCAACTCAGGTCAGCTATCTCGTTCCGCCCGGCAGTTTGAGTGGCAGCGGCAGTGTCAGTATCTATAATGCCGATGGCGGAATAGCGATCTCGCCAGTGACGATTGGCAGAATCGCGCCCGCGCTATTTGCCGCCAACGGCGCCGGGAGCGGGCCGGCGGCGATGTCGGTGCTGAGGGTTGGCCGAAACGCGAGCTCCGAATACGAAAATCCGCTTCGGTTTGATTTTGGAAGCAACTCATACGTCGCGTTGCCGATCGAGTTGGCGAAGGATGGGGAGCAGGTCTTTCTGCAGCTCTTTGGCACCGGGCTGCGTTACCGGAGCCGACTTGAAAATGTCCGGGCGACAATTGGTGGGGTGGCGGTTGAGGTGACCTATGCCGGACCGCAGCCTGATTGGCCGGGGCTCGATCAGGTCAATCTTCTCCTTCCGAGCGCTTCGGCATCTTCTGGCCCTTTTGGCCCTTTTGGTGGACTTGTCAGGCGAGGACTGGTTGAGGTCCGGCTGATTGTCGACCAGATCCCGGTCAATCCGGTTCAGGTCTATCTTCGCTAGGTTCAGAGGAGATTAGCGGGTATATTTTGAAAGTTGAAGGCCGGACGCGCAGAGTCAGGGTGCCGGAGGGCCAAATGCCCGGTGATGCCCGGTGATGCCCGGTGGTGCCAGGTGGTAATAGTAGTCTGGTGAGAGGTGGTTGAATTGCAGGAAGGATTTCAATGAAAAACGCGGCAACTGACTATTTTGACAAGACGATCGCGCTGCTTGGGCAGATTCGCGAGACGCAGTTGGAGAATGTTGAGGCGGCGGCGGCAATCTGTGCCCGGAGCATTGGCGCGGGTGGGTTGGTCTTCCTCTTCGGGAATGGCCATTCAAGGATGATGTGCGAGGAGATGACGCCACGGCAGGGCTGTTATGTCGGCTGGGTGGCGCTGGTCGAGCTGGCGCTCTCCAATCATGCCAGCATTGTCGGGACGAATGGCCTGCGGGCTCCGTTGCACCTCGAGAAATATGAGGGCTACGCCGAGGAGATTCTGAAAGGGTTCAGTTTTGGTCCGCACGATGCGATGATCGTCATTTCGACGAGTGGGATTCGACCGGTGATTGTCGAGATGGCCATGGGAGCAAAGGATCGCGGACTGCCGGTGATTGGGATCTGTTCGCGCCAGCATTGTGAGCAGTCGGTTCCGGCACACTCTTCGGGGAAGAAGCTGATCGATGTCGCAGACGTGGTGCTCGACAATGCCTGCCCGCCGGGTGACTGCGTCGTTGAGCTGGAGGGGCTCGAGTGGCGGACGGGGCCGACCTCGACGGTGACGGGAGGGATGCTGATCAACATGCTCCGCTCACGTGTCGCCGAACTGCTGCTCGAGAGCGGTCATAAACCGGTGCTGCTGCCAAGCCACCAGTTTGTTGGCAATACATCGGCGGCGGAGCAGCTCGAGCGTTTCTATGACGCATATCGACGCAGCCTGGCCCATCTTTATCAGTAAGGCCAAAAATAGTGATTGGAGCATTGGAGCAGAAGGTGATTTTGATCACCGGTTCGACCGGGATTGCGGCGGCGACGGCGCGGCTGGCCGGCCAGTATGGCGCGCGGCTCTTCATTGTCGGGATCGACGCCGAGGCGACGGCGGAGCTGGTTGCGGGTCTGCGCCGGCAGTGGGTCGAGGTTGAGTCGCATCCCGGTGATCTGCGAGACGAGGCGGTGGTGGAGAAGGCGGTCGAGGCGTGTCGGGTGCGTTATGGTCGGATCGACGGGCTCTTCAATGTCGTTGGGATCAGCGGGCGCAGGTATGGGGACGGGCCGGTTCACGCCTGTACACTCGAGGGATGGCAACGGACCTTTGGCGCCAATCTCGAGACGACATTTCTGATGTGCCGTGAAGTGGTTCGGGTCATGCTTGGGCAGCCGGTGGATGAGCAGGGAGTCCGCGGGGCGATATTGAACATGAGCAGTGTGCTCGCCACTTCACCAGAATCGCAGCATTTCGCGACCCACGCCTATGCCGCCTCGAAAGGGGCGATCAACAGCCTGACCCTTGCCATGGCCTCCTGCTACGCGCAAAATCGGATTCGGGTCAATGCGATTGCGCCCGGTCTGGTTCGCACGCCAATGAGTCTGCGCGCACAGTCCGACCCGGAGATACTGGCGCTGATGAGTCAGAAACAGCCGTTGCGTGAGGATCTGATCGAAGCCGATGAGATCGCGCGCGCGGCGCTTTTTCTGCTCAGCAGCGATTCCCGCTCGATTACCGGTGAGATCATGACGATCGACGCCGGATGGAAAGTTTCATGAAAGAAAGTCCACTTCGCACGACCGTCATTGGCAGTTATCCGTTTCCGGGCTGGCTGGAGTTTGCGTGCCAGTCGCTGGATCGCTTTGGCGAGACCGATCGGACCGAGTTGCAGGAGGACGCGGTGATTGCCGCGATTCATGACCAGGTCAGCGCCGGGCTGGACGTGATCACGGATGGCGAGCAGACGCGTCTCGATTTCAATCTCTCATTCTACGGTTTCATCGACGGGCTCGATCTGGAGCCGGCGCCACCACGGCTGCTTGGCCCGCCGGCGCATGACCAGCGTGGCAAGCACGAGATCATCAACGAGCTGCGGGCGCCGCGCGGGCTTGGTGTCGTCGAGGAGTGGACGCGGCTCAAGCGGCTGGCGCCGGTCGGCCCGGCGCTCAAGGCGAGTGTGCCGGGGCCATATACGCTGAGCGGGAGGCTGCTGCCGAATACTTTCTATCGTGATCGTTACATGGTTACGGAGGCGCTGATCCCGCTGGTTCGCGCCGAGCTCGAAGCCCTGATCGAGGTTGGGTGCCGTGAGATCACGGTCGATGAGCCATCGATGAGCTGTTACGCTTACCGTGAAGATCCGGCGAGGTTTGTCGATATTTTCAATCGAACAGTCGAATCGGTGCGTGGGAAGGCGCGGTTGTCGACGCACCTTTGCTTTGGCAACTACAAGGCACGGGCGGTTGGCCCGCGTCGTTATGCGCCGATGTTTCCGGCTTTCGAAGGGCTGCACGTCGACGAGATCCATCTCGAGATGGCGAGCCGCGAGTTTGCCGAGATCGAATTGATCGAGCGGCTGGCGCAGCTTTTCGATGTTGCGGTCGGGATCGTCGATGTCAAGAGTTACTACATCGAGACGCCGGGTGATATCGCGGAGCGTGTCGAGCGCTGTCTGCGCTATGCCCCGCCGGAGCGGCTCGCCTTTGCCCCGGACTGTGGACTCAGCCAGACGGCACGCTGGGCGGCGCGGCAGAAACTGAAGAACATGGTTGATGGGGTGCGGATGGTTCGCGACCGGATTGGAAGGGGTAATGGATAGTCTGATTCAGCCCGTCCTGAGCGACGAAGAGCTGCTGGCCGATATTGACGCCGCGGCAAAGAGCAGTGATCGGGCTTTTCATCTCTGGTGGCTGGGGCAGTCCGGATTCCTGGTGCAGTGGCAGGGGGGGCGCCTGCTGATCGATCCATATCTTTCAAACTCGCTGACGAAAAAGTATGCGACGACCGACAAGCCACACGTGCGGATGACAGGGATTCCGATCGATCCGGCGCGGCTCGATTTCGTCGATGTTGTGACATCGAGCCATAACCACACGGATCATCTCGATCACGAGACGCTACGGCCCCTCATCGCGGTCAACCCCGGCTTGCGGATGGTCATTCCGGAGGCGAATCGCGCCTTTGTGGCCGATCGCTTGAAGTCTGATCCGCAATGGCCGCTGGGAGTCGACGATGGCACGACGGTCGAGGCATGTGGATTCAGCTTTACCGGGCTCGCGGCGGCGCACGAAGAGCTGGAGCGCGACGAGCGGGGCCATTATCGCTGCCTTGGCTATCTGATCAGATTCGGGGACTGGACCATCTTCCATCCGGGCGACGCCGTACCGTATGACGGAATGGTCGAGCGTTTGCTGGAGCTGCAGGCTGGTCGGCGGGTCGATGTCGCACTGATGCCGATCAACGGGCGACTGCCGGAGCGGCGGGTGACGGGCAATTTCTGGGGCCGGGAAGCGGCACAGTTTGCGCGCGATATCGACGCCGGGATCGTCATTCCAATGCACTACGAGATGTTCACCTTCAATACAGAGACGCCAGACGAATTTGTCGGGAGCTGCAACCGGCTTGGCCAGCGCCACGCGGTGCTGCGCTGCGGCGAGCGGTGGAGCTTCAATGAGGCCTGAGCGGCCTGTGCAGTCTGTGCGGCTTAAGGCAGAGTAACCATATTCCAGAGTGAGGAGAGTCAACGATGATCACATCACATCATCCCGGAGCGGTTCGATCGACGCTCGCAGATTCATTTGATTTCGCCACCGGGCAGGTTCGCCAGCTGCTCGAAAACTATCCGGCAGACTATTATCCAATGTACACGGTGGGTGGTAAGTTCGGGCAGGACCGGAAACGCTGGACGCACTGGTGCGACGGATTCTATCCGGGGATGATGTTCATTTTCGCAGAGCGGACGGGGGAGAGTGGCTGGCTCGACCGGGCGGTGGCCTATTCGACCCCGCTCGAGAATCGGCAGTATGACCGTGCGGTGCACGATCTCGGCTTTCTCTTCTTCTCGACGCACCTGCGCTGGCTGGGACTGGGCGGACCGGCGGAGCGGATCGAACCGCTGCTGATCCAGGGGGGACAGACCATGGCCATGCGCTTTATGGAGAAGGGGCAGTATCTGCGGTCCTTCGTTGAGCCGGCCTCGCTCTTCATCGACATTATGATGAATGTCGGGACGATCTTCCTTGCCGCCGAAAAGACTGGTGACGAGCACCTGCGGCAGATCGCGCATCGCCATTGCGCGACGACGCAGCGGGTGCTGGTTCGCGGCGACGGTTCAACCTCGCACGAGGCGCTTTACGATACCGCGACGGGCGAGTGTCAGCGCCAGTCGACACACCAGGGCTATCGCGGCGATTCGTGCTGGAGCCGCGGCCTCGCCTGGTCGCTCTATGGGTTTACGCGTTCCTGGTTGCAGAGCCGCGAGCCATCTTATCTGGCAACGGCGATGCTCAACGCAGACTACTATCTCGCCCACACGCCGGCCAACGGCGTGACTCCCTGGGACTATGACGCGCCGGAGGATGGACCATTGAGTCGTCAGCAGGTCGATACCTCTGCCTGTGCGATTGCCGCCTCGGGGCTGCTCGACCTTGCAGACTCTGTGGCCGATCCGACGAGGGCCCGTGCCTATCGTGACTTCGCGCTGACCTCGCTTCTGACCCTCTCGCGCGAATACCTCGGGCGGAATACCCCTGGATTTGAGGGGATTTTGAATGGTGGCGTCTACCATCTGCACAAGAATCTGGGCGTTCACGAAGCGGTTCTCTTTGGCGAGTACTTCTTTGTCGAAGCGCTCGACAAGGCGTTGAAGGTGCTGGCACGACCGGAGCTGCCGGCCGTTGTCACGCCTTATCCGGAAGATTCGCTGCCGGCGTGGGCGAAGACGTGGGCCGACGGGCCGACCGAAGAGGAGATGCCGGCACCGGGAGGTGGCGAGTGATTACTGGAACGAAGAGGCCTGTTGCCCTGGTCACCGGTGCCGGGCGTGGAATCGGGCGCGGCATCGCGATCGAGCTGGCGCGCACCGGCTATGATATCGTCATCAACTACGCCGGCAACGCCGCTGCGGCCGAGGAGTGCCTTGCCCTCGTCAGAGAGGCCGGCGGAGATGGCTGGACCGTTCGCGGCGATATTTCGGTCGCGGCGGATCGCGAGCGACTGCTCGCGGAGACGCTCGCCGGCGGTGGCCAGATCGACCTGCTGGTCAACAATGCCGGTGTTGCGCCAAAGGTGCGCGCCGACATCCTCGATGCGGGTGAGGAGTCTTTCGACTACCTGATAGACGTCAATCTGAAGGGCCCCTATTTCCTGACACAGCTGGCGGCGCGCCAGATGATCGCGCAGGTCGCGGCCGGCGTGACCTGCCCGTTTGGTTTGCCGCGCATCGTGACCATCACCTCGATCTCTGCCTACACCGCCTCGACCAATCGCGGTGACTACTGTGTCGCCAAGGCTGGTCTGGCGATGATGACTAAACTCTTTGCGGCACGGCTGGCCGAACACGGCATCTTCGTCTTCGAGGTGCGCCCGGGAGTGATCGCCACCGATATGACCGCCGGAGTTCAGGAGAAGTATGATCGTCTGATCGCCGAAGGGGCCTGGCCGATTCGCCGCTGGGGACATCCGGAGGATATCGGTCGGGCAGTCGCGGCGATATCCCGGGGCGACCTGCCATTCGCAACCGGCGAAGTGATCAATATCGACGGGGGCTTCCACCTGCGAACGCTCTGAGTCGTCAGGGTAAAGCTCGTCTGCCTGATCATTTAAAAGTTCAGTGATAAATTTTGCATTGTCCACGAAAGAGCCGAAAGCCTCGCCATTTGGCTCTTTCGTCTCTTTCGTGGACTCCCGATATTGGCACAATGCTGCCTGACCATTCCCACCGAATCGACACGACACACCTCCGGATTGACTGACAATTTGGGCCGATGAATGTAGAATGCTGGTCTCCAGAGATTCAAAGGCAAAAACAGGATTCATTATTTTCATTACTGAAAATCTCTCTTGCTGAAGGAGGCGCTCGGTGCTTATCAAAAAGCTGTTATTACTCTTTGTCGCGGGGCTGTTCGTCGGACATCAGGTGATGACGCGTCCGGTGACCGCGGATGGGGCGATCGATTTCAATCGTGACATTCGTCCGATCCTCTCCGACAAGTGCCTGCAGTGTCACGGGCCGGATGAGGCGACGCGGAAAGCGCGGTTGCGTTTCGATACGCAGGAAGGGGCGATGGCGAAAGCGGGGGTGATCGTGCCGGGTGACGCGGCAGCGAGCCGCTTGATCAGGCGTGTCGTCTCGACCGATCCCGGTCAGGTCATGCCGCCGCCATCGACGGGCCATCAGTTGACGGCGAAGGAGATCTCGCAGTTGAAGCAGTGGATCGCGGAGGGGGCAAAGTGGGCGCAGCACTGGGCCTACATTGCACCGGTGCGGCCGACGGTCCCCGGACTGAGTGTGGCCGTGAGTGGGTGGGTGCGGAACCCGATTGATGCCTTTGTTTTGGCGCGGCTGGAGCGGGAGGGGCTCAAGCCCTCGCCGGAGGCGGATCGGCTGACGCTGCTGCGGCGGGTGACATTCGACCTGACGGGTCTGCCGCCGACGCTTGCCGAGGCGGAGGCGTTTCTGGCTGACAGCTCGCCGGAGGCCTATGAGAAAGTGGTCGACCGGTTGCTGGCCTCGCCCCATTACGGTGAGCGTTGGGCGCGGCCGTGGCTCGATCTGGCGCGGTATGCGGATTCACACGGCTACGAGAGGGATCGGCCGCGTGTGATGTGGAAGTACCGTGACTGGGTGATCGACGCGCTGAATAACGACAAGCCATTCGACCAGTTTACGACCGAGCAGTTGGCGGGTGACATGCTGCCCGCGGCGACCAATGACCAGTTGATCGCGACCGGCTTCCATCGCAACACGATGCTCAACCAGGAGGGTGGAGTCGACGATGAGGAGGCGCGCTGGGAGACGCTGGTCGATCGCGTCAACACGACGGCGACGGTCTGGCTGGGATCAACCTTCACCTGTGCGCAGTGCCACAATCATAAGTACGATCCATTCTCGCAGAAGGACTATTACCGACTGCTCGCCTTCTATGATTCGCACGAGTACAAGATGCTGGTCATGCCGGGGAGTGAGGGCTGGGTGATCGAGCCGGAGCTGGAGCTGCCGACGCCGGAGCAGGCGGCGCGACGCGCTGAGTACGAGGCGGAGGTCAAAAAGGTCGAGTCGCGTTTGAAAGAGGAGAGTCCGGCGTTGACGGCGGCACAGCTTCGCTGGGAGATGTCTGTGCAGGCGGCAGCGCAGGGTTGGACGGTACTCGATCCGGTGGGGATGACGTCGACGGGTGGGACGGTGCTGAAGAGGCTGGCGGATCGGTCTGTGCTCGCCGCGCCGCCGGCGAGTGGAGCGCCAGTGGCCGGCGACGCCTACGATCTGACACTGGTTCTGCCGGCGACTGGTTCGGGACTGGCTGGCCCGGTAACCGGATTGCGGCTCGAGGTGCTGCCGGATCCGAGTCTGCCAAAGGGCGGACCGGGGCGTGACATCTACGGCAACTTTGTTATGAGCGGGTTCGAGGCGGAGCTGCTCCCGGCGGCAGGGAAGGCCCAGCCATTGAAGTTTGGGCAGGCGCAGGTCGATGACGCAGTGGGGCGCTCGACCCTTGATGCCCCCTATCGCTGGACGATCGATGCGACGCGCGATGAGCAGCGGCGGGTTCGTCAGGCGGTCTTTGTTTTTGATAAGCCATTGACGGTAGCGGGTCCGGCGAAGCTGCGGGTGCGGATCGATCAGGCCTCGCGGGTCGTCAATCAGGGGCTTGGGCGGGTGCGTCTCTCAGTCACGACCAGCAGCAGTCCGTTGCGGATCGTTGAGCTGCCGATCCGTTTGCAGAAGGATCTGGCAACCCCGGCCAGCCAGCGAACGGCGAAGCAGAAGGAGGATCTGGCGCGGCAGTTCCGGCAGGTGACGCCACTGCTCAAGGCAGACCGCGATCGACTGACCGTGTTGCGAAAATCGATCGACGACCTCGGGATCATCAAAGCGCCGATTATGAGGGAGCGCAGCTCCTACGAGCGGCCGGCGACCGATCTGCGTGTGCGCGGCAGTTATACGAACAAGGGGGAACGTGTCTATGCGGCGACGCCGGCCTCGCTCCACGCCTGGCCGGAAGATGCGCCGATCAATCGGCTTGGACTGGCACGCTGGCTGATGAGCGCCGACAATCCGTTGACGGCGCGGGTGACGGTCAATCGTTTCTGGGAGCAGATCTTCGGACGAGGGCTGGTCGAGACGGCAGAGGATTTCGGGCGGCAGGGAAGTGCGCCGACACACCCGGAGCTGTTCGACTGGCTCGCGGTCGAGTTCCGAACCGGCAAGTGGAGTGTCAAGCATCTGCTGCGGCTGATGGTCACCTCGGCGACCTATCGGCAGTCGTCGAACTTCGATGGGCGGGTCGATGATCCCTACAATCGCTTGCTGGCGCGCGGGCCGCGCTTCCGGCTCGATGCGGAGACGATCCGTGACGCGGCGCTGCGTGCGAGCGGGCTGCTCGACGCGAAGGTTGGCGGCCCGAGCGTCTTTCCGGTTCAGCCGGAGGGGATCTGGGCCAATCCCTACGATGGCTCGACGGTCAAGTGGACGACGAGCACCGGCAGCGACATCTACCGGCGCAGTCTCTACACTTTTCTGCGACGAACGGCCCCCTACCCGATGATGTCGACCTTCGATGCGCCGAGCCGCGAATTCTGCACGGTGCGGCGGGTGAGGACCAACACGCCGCTGCAGGCGCTCAGCCTGCTCAACGACGACGCGCTCTTCGATGTCGCGCGGGCGCTCGCCGGCCGGATGCGCGAAGATGTCGCTGGTGGAGCGGCGGAGAGGCTTGGCTACGGATT
>JBEIMN010000054.1:0-10919 GCA_040378705.1 Acidobacteriota bacterium | reverse complement strand
TGCCCTGGGTGCGCGGGCCTCCGGCCCGCATGTCTTCACGTTTCACCGCTCCACTTAATCTCAAAGTGGCTCTGTGCCCTGGGGCATGCGGACCGGAGGCCCGCGCACCCAGGGGGGAGCCCAGGTAACCTTTCCCGAGACCCATTGTCGCCTTTGTCTGGGCAACGTGACCGAAAATATGTCGACGTGGCAAGGCGATTAGCGTGACTTTGCAAAAGCCCTGCAATAGTCATCATTCCGGCTGGCCCGGCCCAACTGAACAGTGCCACTTGACCTGAGACCGGGTCATGCTTAACCATTGACCTGAGTCTGGATGAGGTATGAAAACAGGATCGACGAGGTCAATGAGATCAGCGAAGGAAAATTCGAGTGAGCGTTACTGCTTCTACGAGCCAATCAGCCCGCGGATCGGGAGCGCGCGCGTCCTGCTGGTCGATAACCTGGTCGCCGCCGAGAGTCAGTATTCGGCCGAGGCCGGAGCGCAGTCAGATTTCAATCCCGAGCGGTGGGTTCGGCTTGAGCGTTTCGTCTCCTCGCTCGCCCTCGCCAATATCGAGAATAATATCCGCCGCCTGGTCGTCGATCCGGTAATCAGTGTCGTCCACCTTGCCGATCTCGATCAGACGGTCGTCGATTCATTCGATCCTGACGCGATTGTCCTCAGCGGGACGCTGCGCGATTTCGACTTCTATCATCCCGAACTGATCGATGGCTTCAACAGATTCATTCGCTCGACTGCCATTCCTGTCATGGGGATCTGCGGTGGTCACCAGATGATCGGCCAGGCTTTTGGCGCGACGATCGTCACGCTTGACGGTCGGCTTCCGCGTCAGCACCGAACCGGCCGAACAATCGAGTACCAGTATCGCTTCGTCAGAATCACCAGTGACGATGACCCCATCTTTGAGGGCATCGAAAACAGGCAGGGCACCGGAAACAGGCCCGATCCAGGCTGGCAGCGACTGTCGCACAGCCCGCATCTGCTCCGTGTCTGGCAGAATCACGGTCTGCGCCTTGACCGGCTTCCTGATGGCTTCACCAAGCTCGCTCGTGGCTACCTGACTGAAGTTCAAATGATGGTCAGGCGCACCGAACGGCAATTAATCTATGGCACACAGTTCCATCTCGAAAAGTCATTCCAGGACTGGCAGGCGGACAAGTACTGGGATCACCGTAACGAGAGCCGGGACGGACGCGTGTTGTTTGAGAATTTTCTGATCGAGGCACTCCGCTTTCGCGGCCGTGACTGGCGAAGCAATTCGAGCGGCGTACCGGGGACGCCGCCTCCAATCGCGAATCGGTCCCCTCAGCAGGGCCTGGATCAGATGCCTTCAACCGGATTTTAGGCGATTCTTCAATTAGAAAAATCAAAGATGACGATCAATATTCTCTTTTTTGGCGCCTGCAGGGAAGCGGCTGACGGGGTTGCCGAGATCAGTCTCGACCTTGCTTCGATGTCGCGCGGTGGGGAAACACCGGGTAATCCGGATGTTCTTTTGGTCTGGCAGTCGCTTGCCGGACGATATCCGGCGCTGGCACGCTTCAATGGCAATGTGCTCTTCGCCGTCAATGAGGAGTATGCTCGCGGTGACAAACTGCTTGTCGCCGGCGATACACTCGCCATCTTCCCGCCGGTCTCCGGGGGGTGATTCCTTAGTTTGAGCAGAACAGGCAATGCAGGGGATTATGGAAAGCTCGATAAACCAGGATGTGTTTGAAATCACGCGTGACCCGATCGACAAGAGTGGCCTCGAGGCACGGATACTGACCGGGGCGGCCGGTGCCATCGTCACGTTTGACGGTGTGGTCCGCAATCAGACCCGTGGACGGGCGGTCATCAGCCTTCAGTATGAAGCCTATCCGGCGATGGCCGTCAGGGAGATGCAGCGCATCGGCGACGAGATCCGTCAGAAGTGGCCACAGATCGACCGCATCGGCATTGTTCATCGTTTTGGCGAGCTCCAGATCTCTGAGTCTTCGATTGTCATCGTCATCACCTCACCCCACCGCAAGGCGGCTTTCGAGGCCTGCCAGTACGCGATCGACACGCTGAAGAAGACCGTTCCGATCTGGAAGAAGGAGATCTTCGCCGATGGCGAGGAGTGGGTCGAGGGGAGTCTCTAACGAGACGACCCTCCGCCCCAGAGGTCCTGCGCGAGCAGGTTGAGAAATGTTCCGACATCGGTGACGATCCCGACCGTCTGCTGTGAGCCGCGATCGGAGAGCTTGGTGACGACCGCCGGGTTGATGTCGACGCAGACCATTCTGACCCACGACGGAGTCATGTTTCCCGCCCCGATCGAGTGGAGCATCGAGGAGAGGCAGATGATCATCTGTGCGCCGACGATCTGTTTCGCATAGGCGTCCTGCGCCTTGATCAGATCCATCTCGGTGTCTGGCAGTGGCCCGTCGTCGCGAATCGAACCGGCGAGAACGAAGGGGACATTCTGTTTGACGCACTCGTACATCACACCGGAACGAAGGACTCCCGCCTCGACCGCGCCCCTGATCGAACCGTGGCGGTTGATCGTGTTGATCGCACGCATGTGGTTCTTATGCCCCTCCTCGATCGGAATCCCGTGCTCGAGGTCGACGCCGAGAGATGTACCGTAGAGTGAGTTCTCGATATCGTGAACGGCGATCGCATTCCCGGCAAGCAGGGCATCGACATAGCCCTTGCGGATGATCTGTGAGAACGCCGCCGTTCCGCCGGTGTGGATGACGACCGGGCCGGCGACGAAGACGATCCTTCCCCCTTCCGACTTGATCATGCGCATCAGCTGCGCGACCTTGCGAACGGCGGTCTCGGCGCGCCGCTCAGAGGAGATTTCGTTCGCCATGAAGGCGAATCCCATCCGGTCACGCGCCTTGAATTCGGGCTGAATGCGGATGCCCTGTGCCCCGCAGACGACCTGATCACCCTCGCAGATGTCGCGCAGCTTGCGGCACATCGCGCTCACCCCGCCGTCATCGCGGCGAATGACGATCACCCCATCCATGCGCTGATTTCCGACCTCGGCCCACGATCCATCCTGACGGACGAAGGTGCGGTGGTTGGTGGTGGAATAGAAGTCGTCCGGAACGACACAATTTTTCGGCGCCGGTTTGAGAACCGCGTCGCTAATCCGCGCCTGGTAACATCCCAGCTCGACCAGCTCTTCGAGGGTTCTGACCAGCACTTCACGGCTCTGGGCGATGACCCGCAGCCGCAGCTTCGAGAACTCTTCATTCGTTCGACCGAGCGAGAACTCCTGCACCTCATAGACGGCGCCACATTCGATGACGCGATCCATGATGTTCGAGAGGATCTGCGAATCGACCAGGTGGCCTTCAGCTTCGACAATTTCGGAAAAATCCATAACCTAAAGTTTCCCCATCAGACATTCTTCTCCGATCGAGGATCGGAGCATTCACTGAGACTTTACCGAGTTGGAGTCGACAAGTCCAGTCACCGCCAGTTTGCGGTTATCTTCAGGACATTGGCCAGGCAGAGATCTGTTGGGTGGGACCGGCGGTCACAAATAGATTGTGCGATTGCTCGGCGCGCGCCGCCGTTCTATGATCAGTCATCCCTTTTCGTTCTATTCGACAGAGATTGGAGTCAGACAATGCGGAACAGATTATCATTCACTTTCTCATTTATCATCATGACCTGGGTTGTCGTTCTCTCCTCGCTCGTTCCGGCGCAGCAGAAAGAGAAGCCGGGAGGTGAGACGATCCGCATCGACACCAATCTCGTCACTCTGCCCGTGATCGTCAGCGACCGGCAGAATCGCTATGTTCCAGACCTGAAACGGGAAGAGTTCAGCCTGACAGAGGATGGCGTGAAGCAGGAGATCGTCTTTTTTGCGGCGATCGAGGAGCCGATCAATGTCGTGCTGATGCTCGATACCAGTTCGAGTACGATGGAGAAGCTTGGGCAGATCCAGCAGGCCGCCAACCATTTTGTCACCCAGCTCAAGCCAAGCGATCGCATCAAGATCATCTCCTTCGATGATGCGGTTCGTGAGCAGAGCGGATTTACGAGTGATCGTCGCGAGCTGCAAATGGCGATAAATCGGGCGAAGCCGGGTGAGGGGACTAAGCTTTACGACGCGGTGCGCGTCGCGATCGGCAGCCTTTCACGGATCGACGGGCGCAAGGCGATCGTCATCTTCACCGACGGCGTCGACTGGCAGAGCAATGATACTTCGGCAAAGAATAATTTCGACGCGATCGAGGAGTCCGGGATTCTCGTTTTTCCGATCAGGTTCGATACCCGTGCCGACACCGAGGAGATGCTTCGAAATCAGCGGGAGATGGTTGGCGAGACCGATCTCGGCGCGATCTTTGGTGGCCCAAACTCACGGCCCAGGCGCGGTACGACGCCGACCACCGTTCCGGGTGACGGCGGCACTCCGGTTCTGACTGGTCGCGGCGCTGACGATCCATACCGCCTTCCAATTCCAGATATCCAGTTGCCACGAACACGGCGCTATCCTCAGGGGGGCCCGACAGGCGGCCCAACAGGTGGCCCAATGGGTGGGCCAAACCGCTTTCCGCCAAGCCGCTTTCCGGACGATCGCTATCCCGATACGCGCTGGCCGGGTGGTACCGGATCTTCGCGATTACCGGGTGGTGAAACGGTGAATGGCGGCGGCTACCCGCAATCTTCGCGCCGACCCGCTGATGGAACCTCGGTCATGCTCGACCGGCTCTATCGTGACGGATACGACTATCTGGTCCAGATGGCAGAGCGATCGGGTGGCCGCCTGGTTCGCGCCGATCTGCTGACCGATGTTCCGGGGGCCTTTGCGCGAATCGCCGATGAGCTGCGCCATCAGTACTCGATCGGCTACTATCCAGTCAATCAGATTGGGGCCAATCAGATTGGGGCCAATCAGATTGGGGATGGCCAGAATCGTGATCGCCAGAATCGTGATGACAGGTTCCGGAAGGTTCAGGTTCGTGTCGATCGAAAAGATACGGTCGTTCGCACCCGGCCGGGTTACCGGGCACGAAAGTCCTGAGTCTCCAGTCAGAGCAGGCGATCCCGGACCCACGAGTAGGCGATCGAATAGGATCGTCGCAGCAGATTCGGCCAGCGATCACCCGGGAGGGTGAAGGGAAAGCTCTTTGCCCCGGGCTGCTGCCAGGTATTGTCCCAGCCGCTCCCATCCCAGAACAGGTCGCAATCGACGAGTCCAATCTCCTTTGCCTGGCCGGCTGGCCGGCGTCCATTACCGGCGAAGATGTTGCCGTGGATTCGATTGCCTTCCGGAATCGCGCCAACATCGAACTGCCGCCCCTTCGGAAAAGTTATCGCCAGTCCGACGACTCCGATGCCGAAAGTGTTGTTTCCACGAATCTCGTTGGCGGTGACCTCTGTCCGGTCGGCGGCCATGATCAGCATTCCCGTCCCGGGAGGGACGCGACCGACGATTGCGGTCGGATCACCGAAATTGGGAATATTGTTGTTGATGATCCGGTTTCCGATAACTTTCGTATCGGTGCCGACCTTCGATGGATTGTTGGGGAGGAGAAAGACCAGTATCCCACCCGTGTTGTCGTGGACGTCATTATTTTCGACCAGCGCATTGACGGAGTTTTCGATCTCGATGCCGGTCACGTTATGGTGAGCCTCGTTATGGCGAACGATGATATTGCGTGATTGCCCAACATAGATGCCCGCGTCGCGAATCCCGCTGACGGTGCAGTCCTCGATCAGCACGCCATCGCATTCAACCGGGTAGACGCCATAGAGTCCGGTGTTGACGACTTCGAGATCACGAAAGACGGCGTTCTTTCCGCCGTGGACGGTAATGCCGTTGTTGACGTAGTTCTTCAGCCCGAACCCCTCGATAGTAAAGTCGTGACTGGAAGTGATCACCGCGTCGGTCAGTTCGTTGCCGCCGTCGAGGATTGGTCGTTGGCCATTGGTATTTGGTCCACGTAATCCACGCAGAGTGATCCGGTCGATGTCGACAAGGAGCGATTCGTGGTAGACGCCGGGTTCGACCTCGATCGTATCGCCGGGCACCGTACGGTCGATCACCGCCTGGATCGACTCGCCTGATTTGATTCGCCAGAGTTTCGGCGAACGGGATGCGGCTTTGGCCGTTGCTGTCGAGGCCGACGGCGCCGGGACAAGCGTCCCCTTTGCCTTCGGCGTGAGATGGGGAACGACCGGCAAGCCGGAGGGCACGCTCAGCGGGAGTTCCGGTTTGGCAGACTCGTCGGTCAGCGCGTGCAGGAAACTGATCAGATCCTGCTGCTCCTGGTCTGAGAGCGTGAACTGGCGCACCTTATCGTCGAGATTAGGCAGGTCGAGCCCGGCTCCCTTGCCGCCCCCCGCGGCATAGAAGGCCACCACCTCCTCGAGTGTCTGGAACCGCCCGTTGTGCATGTACGGAGCCGTCAGGGCGACATTGCGGAGAGTTGGAACCTTGAAGGCGTGGCGATAGGGATCGCCGCCAGCGATCTCACCGCGCCCGGCATCCGCCGCCTGGTCTGGCAGCTGCGCCACGCCGATCACCTTGAAGTCAGGGTTGGCAAAGGTCGGAAAACCGTGACATTCGAAGCAACGCGTCTTCAGCGAACGAAAGAGCGTTAATCCGCGCCGTTGCGCCGCCGTCAGCGCGCCCGCTTCCCCCGCGGCGTATCGGTCGAATGGCGACTGGCGGCTGATCAGTGACCGCTCGAAGATACCAATCGCGTTGGTTACGTTGTCGAATGTGACTGCAGACCCGTTCTGACCGCCGAATGCCTCGTCGAAGAGGCGCACATACTCCGGAATCGCCCTCAGTTCGCGCACCAGCTCGTCAGGATTCTGGTTCATCTCGACGTCTGAGGTGATTGGCCCACGGGCCTGATCTTCAAGGTCGCTTGCACGACCATCCCAGAAGAGTTTGAAATTGTAGGCGGCATTCCAGATTGTCGGGGAGTTGCGACGCGTCGCTTTTCCACCACTCCGGTCCGGGCCAAGCCCGCTCCCGCCAACCCCCATCGACACGATGCGGCCATCACTGAAGCCAAGGTCGGGATGGTGGCAGGTCGCACAGGATTGCGTGTTATCACCGGAGACAATCGGATCGAAGAAGAGGAGCCGCCCCAGCGCTGTCCGGTCAGGCGTCGTCGGGTTGCCGGCACGCTCGTTCATTGCCGGGAAACTTCGCCGCAGGCCGCCGCCACCCGGATTTCCATTTGTTGCTCCGGCGACCGGAACATCGGCCGGAATCGGAATAAGCCCGAGCAGGGCAGTCCCCGCAATCACCAGCAGCAACAGCACTCCGACGAGTCGCAGGACGAGGCGTCGCCCGCCACGGCCTTGTTTCATATCGAACTGGACGCTCTCATTCATCGCTCTCTCCACTGAAAAATTACCGATTTTGTTTAAAGGCCAGGCTCGATTCAGAAGGTAAACGAGAGGCAGGCGATAAGCAAGATCCGGCCAGCTATTCCGCGCACAACATTTGATGGCGGCTGGCAATGGCGGCTGGGCAGTACCTCTGTTACTGGAGTAGAATCGGTATGAGGCGAAAAGGCCGCACCTCGCGGAAGGTAATGAAGAGAGGGAAGAGATCATGGCGAATGAATCAGACCGGCTGACCGGAGTCGAATTGCAACGCTTCAGGGATCGGCACGACGCGGGGGCGAGGCTGGCTGAGCGGTTGAGAGACGCCCTCGAAGCCAGATCTGCCGTGACGATTTACCGTGATGATCTAATCGTACTGGCCCTCCCACGCGGAGGCGTTCCGGTCGCCGATGAGGTTTCGCGCGCTCTTGGCGCGCCCCTCGACCTGCTGATCGTTCGCAAACTGGGAGTTCCAGGTCAGGAAGAGCTGGCCTTCGGTGCGATCGCCACCGGAGGTGTCCGCATCCTGAACGATGGTCTGGTCCGGGCTCTCGGACTCGACGAGACGCAGATTCAGGCGGTTGCCTCACGTGAACAGCTCGAACTTGCGCGCCGTGAGAGGCTCTATCGCCGTGATCAGCCGCCACTCGTGGTTAAGGACAAGACGGTAATAATTGTCGATGATGGCCTCGCAACCGGTGCGACCATGCGTGCCGCCGTCGCTTCCATCCGCGCACTTGCGCCGCGCCGGATAATTGTCGCCGTTCCGGTCGCCGCTCCCGATATCTGCCGCGAATTCTGTTCACAGGACCACTCAATCTCCTGCGAGTGCCTGCTGACTCCTGATGACTTTCAGGCTGTTGGCGAGTGGTATGACGATTTTTCACCGACCATCGATGATGAGGTCCTGCACCTTCTCGCCCTCAATCGGAATCGGCTGCCCGCTGGCCGAGCTCACCGATGAAAATCGGAGCGGCAGTTTCGGGTCGGTTCCTTTCCAAAACTGAATCTTCGCCGGACTGTACCAATGCACAGCCCCTCGACCGGCAGCAGTCCCGATTTTTCACAGACCGCGAGATAAAAACTTCCAGACTCAGCCGGCTCCTCCTCCCGAAGCGGCGGGGGCGCCCTGACTATGTTTACATTGGCTGGCGACTCGCTCGCCGTCGCTGGCCGGGCGGGGCCGGTTGAAGCTGGCCGGCTTGCCGGCCTTGGCGCTGGTGTTGGCGTCGCGACTGCCCCGCCAGTTCCAGGCGCATCCTTCCATCCTGAAAGCAGCGCTCCTCCGATCAGCCCCTTGAGGTTGACTACCTGATTGAAACGGTCGATTAGCCCCTGCACCAGCCCGGGAGACGCCGCTGCCGGCGTTGCCGGGCGATTGCCGGTACTGCCAGGCCCCGTCCGTGGTGGAGCCGCCGGAACTGGCCGATTGCCAGCCTGCCCGCTGATATCTGCTGATCCTCTCGATGGGCCAGAGGGGCCAGATGATGCACCAGATGATGCCGGTGTAATCGGGCGGGCCGGCGCGAATGGCGTCGGCGTCGGGCGCGGCCCCTCGACCGGCGGGGTCTCCGGATTCGCATCGGCTTCCGGTGTGAAGGAGTCTGGTAATGGCTGACCGTCAGCGCTTGTTCCCGGCAGGAAATATTCGGTTCGCGTCTTTATCCCGTCACCCAGCGGAAGAGTTCCGGTCGCCGGATCGATCTCGACGCTCGTCAGCCCCTCCGGAATAACGAACTCGCCACCAAGATCGGGGCGGTGCTTCATCACGTTGATCATGAAATCGGCCCAGATCGGCGCGGCGGTCGCTCCGCCTGTCAGCCCGATATCAGTGTTGTTGTCATATCCAATCCAGACGACGCAGACCAGATTCGGTGTGTACCCGGCAAACCAGGCGTCGCGTGATGAACCGGTCTTTCCGGCCGCTGTTCCGGTGAAGCCCCGCTGCCGGACCTGTGTTCCTGTTCCACGGTCGAGCACATCCTTCATTATCGAAGTCATAATCCAGGCGAGGGGCCGGCTCATCACCGTATTCGTCTCCGGCGATGGGGTATAGAGCGTTTTTCCATCCCGTGTCGTCAGGCGCCGCACCGCAACCGGCGCGACTCTCGTTCCCTCGTTGGCAAAGGCGGTGTAGGCGGCCGCGATCTGCAATGGGGTCGCTTCACCTACGCCAAGCGCCGCCGACGGATAGGGCTGGATATTCTGAATTCCGGCCTTCTCCGCGAACAGCTTGACCTGGTGCAACCCGATTCGCTGCGCAATCTCGACCGCGATCACATTCTTTGAATCGACCAGCGCATCGCGGACCGTGATCGGTCGATTCTCGTATTTGTCGCCGAAATTTCCGGTCGGTATGGCTTCCCGTCATTGTCGAATGTCTGTGGCTGATCGAAAAAGAGCGAAGCCGCGGTGAGCGCCGAACCCACCCCGCTCTCCCCGAGTTCGAGTGCTGCCGCGTAGACGAATGGCTTGAAGACCGAACCCGGTTGCCGCTTCGCGTCCGTTGCCCGGTTCAACTGGCTCGTCGAATAGTCGCGCCCGCCAATCATCGCGACCACCTCGCCGGTCTTCGCATTCATCGCAACCAGCGCCGCCTGCAAACCGGCTGTCTGACCCGTCCGCCCGCCAATCCGCTCCTCGATCCGCGCCATGTTTTGTGTCAGTGCGTCATAAGCCGCCCGCTGCAGATTGAGGTCGATCGTCGAATAGATGCGCAGCGAGCGGAGAGACTGCTCGTCGCCCTGATACTGCCGCTCGATCTGGCGCATCAGGTAGTCGGTGAAATAGGGTGCGTCCGAGGCGTTCACCCCAACCGACTTGCCGGCAATTCCAAGTGGCTGCTTCTTTGTCGACTCTGCTGATGCACGGTCGAGCTTGCCTGCCTCGACCATCTTTTCAAGCACCATGTTCCGTCGGGCGAGTGCCCGGTCCGGATTCGAATAGGGGGAGTAGTAGTTTGGACTGCGAATGATTCCCGCCAGCAGTGCAGACTCCGCCAGCGATAGGTTCGAGATGTCCTTTCCGAAATAGGTCCGCGATGCCTGCCCGAATCCATTGATCGAATATCCACCGCGCTGGCCCAGGTATATCTGGTTGCCATACATCGTCAGAATCTCTTCCTTGCTTAGCCGCTGTTCGAGCATCAGCGACATGAACGCTTCCTGCAGTTTCCGTTTCCAGGTTCGATCCGGAAATAGAAAGATATTCTTCACCAGTTGCTGTGTGATCGAGCTGCCACCCTCGCGAATCTCCCCGGCCTGATAATCACGGATCAGTGCCCGCACAATTCCGCGCCAGTTGATTCCCGGATGTTCGAAGTACTGCCGATCCTCGATTGCGACCAACCCATCGACGAGGCTTCCTGGCAGATCCTTGTACTCGATGATCTTTCGCTTCTCGCGATCCTTGTTCGTGACTGTCGAAATCAGCTCCGGCTCGACATCGGCATCGTTGAGCTCTTCGCGCCGTTCGAGGTCAGTGATCGACTCGACTCCATTTCCACTCCGCCCGAATTGAACACGCAGATTGTGAAATGCCTGAACCCCGTCGATTACCGCGTCACTTCCTGGTGTGATCTCGATCG